>JBOFUS010000097.1:0-4667 GCA_051652685.1 Beijerinckiaceae bacterium | reverse complement strand
AAAGCCAAATGTCTGATATCTTTCGTGAAGTTGATGAAGAAGTCCGCCGTTCGCAGGCGGAGCTTCTGTGGAAACGCTATGGTACCCTGATCATCGCGCTCTGTGTGCTGATCGTCGGGTCCGTCGCCGGCTACCGCTACTTCGAGTGGCGCAAGACGCAGGCGGCCGAGGAGGCCGGGTCGCGCTTCCAGGCGGCGATAAAACTGTTCGAGGAGAACAAGACATCCGAGGGCGAGGCGGCGATGACGAAGATCGCCGGCGAGGGTGATGGCATCTACCGCACTTTGGCCAGGTTTCGCGCCGCCGGCGAACTCGGCAAGCGCGATGCGGCGGCAGCCATTACGGCCTTCGACCAGATCGCGGCGGACGCTGGCGTCGACCAGACGATCCGCGAGGCGGCGCGGCTGAGGGCCGGCACACTTGCGGTGGATGTGCAAAGTTTGACGGATGTCGAGGCGCGCCTGAAACCGATGACATCGCCGACCGCTGGCTGGCGTCATCAGGCGGCCGAGTTGCTGGCCATGGCGGCACTGAAGGCCGGCGATACGGCCAAGGCCCGCCAGTATCTCGACCAGATCATCATCGACCGCGAGACGCCTGAAGGCATCCGCACCCGCGCGCAACTCCTGATCGGGCTTGCCCGCGACAGCAAGTGAGACGGAGATGACCGCCTCACTCGCCATTGTCGGCCGGCCCAACGTCGGAAAATCCACACTGTTCAACCGCCTTGTGGGCAAGAAACTGGCCCTTGTCGACGATCAGCCGGGGGTCACCCGCGACCGTCGCGAGGGCGAGGGAAAGCTTGGCGATATCCGCTTCACGGTGGTCGATACGGCCGGGCTCGAGGAGGCAAACGAGGGCATTCTCTCCGCCCGTATGCGCCGCCAGACCGATGTCGCCATCACCGATGCGGACGTGGTGCTTTTCGTTATCGACGCACGCTCGGGGCTGACGCCTTCTGATCGTCACTTCGCCGAATCCGTGCGCCGGTCGGGCCGTCCCGTGATCCTTCTTGCCAACAAGGCCGAAGCGCGTTCAGCTCAGGCCGGCGTGGACGAGGCCTATGCGCTCGGGCTCGGCGAGCCCATCGCCATCTCGGCGGAACACGGCGAGGGCATGAGCGATCTGCGCGACGCCATCGTCGAGAAGCTCCCCTGGATCATCGCCGACGAGGAGCCGGTCGAGGACGAGGTTGAGCCGGAAGAGGGCGACGAGCGCACGCGGCCGCTGCGGATCGCAGTGCTTGGCCGGCCGAACGCCGGAAAATCAACACTGATCAACCGCATGCTGGGCGAAGACCGGCTGCTCACCGGGCCGGAAGCCGGCATTACCCGCGATTCGATCTCCGTCGACTGGATGTGGCGCGAGCGGCAGATCAAGCTCTTCGACACGGCGGGCTTGCGCCGGCGTGCGCGCATTGACGACAAGCTGGAGAAACTGGCAACCGCTGACGGCCTGCGCGCCGTGCGCTTTGCCGAAGTCGCCATCCTGTTGCTGGATGCGACAATTCCCTTTGAAAAGCAGGATCTTACACTGGCCGATCTCATCGAGCGGGAGGGCAGGGCGCTCGTCATCGCCATCAACAAGTGGGATCTCGTCAAGGGCCAGCAAGGCCTTCTCACCACGCTGCGCGACAAGGCGAACCATTCGCTGACACAGATGCGCGGCCTTCAGGTCGTGCCCGTCTCGGCCGCCGCCGGCGAAGGCATTGACGGGCTGATGACGGCCTGCATGAAGGCGGAGGAGATCTGGAGCCGGCGCGTTTCCACCTCGAAGATCAACCGCTGGCTGGAAGCAGCCGTCGGCCAGAACCCGCCGCCAGCGGTCTCCGGCCGGCGCATCAAGATCCGCTACATGACGCAGGTGAAGTCGCGTCCGCCGCATTTCGCGTTGTTCGGAAACCAGCTGGACCATCTGCCGCGCTCCTATGAGCGCTACCTGATCAACCAGATGCGCGACGACTTTGATCTGCCGGGAACGCCGATCCGTCTGACGATGCGCACAAGCGACAATCCCTTCGACAAGAAGAGGTAAGGCTCTGGACTTCGGCGGATGTTTCGCGCGACATCTGCCGACGTCAATGACCCTTGCTCTTCTCATCCTCCTGACCGTGATCACCGCTGCGACGCCGCTGCTGCTGGCGGCGTTGGGTGAGCACGTCAGCGAGCAGGCGGGTGTCCTCAATCTTGGTGTCGAGGGCATGATGATCGTGGGGGCCAGCGCCGGTTTCGCCGCCGCGATCCTTACCGGCTCCACAGTGCTCGGTGCGGTGGCCGGTGTCACGGCTGGCGTGGCGCTGGCGGCACTCTTTGCGCTCTTCGCCATCTGGCTGGCGGCCAACCAGGTCGCGACGGGTCTGGCGCTGACGATTTTCGGTATTGGCGCGGCCAACCTCCTGGGCGCTGATTTCATTGGCATGAAGCGCGAGCCGACGGTGGCGCTGTTTATCCCCGGCCTCACGGATCTTCCCGTCATCGGAAAGCTGTTCTTCGGCCAGGACGCTTTCGTATACCTGTCCGTCGCGCTCGCGGTCGGTGTCGCGGTCTGGCTTGCCGCTACGCGCGGTGGGCTGGTGTTGCGGGGTGTGGGCGAGAACCATGCTTCCGCCCACGCGGTCGGCCATAATGTGCGCCGCGTGCGCACGCTTGCGGTGCTGTTCGGCGGTGCCTGCGCGGGTCTGTCCGGTGCCTATCTCAGCCTTGTCTACACACCTTTCTGGTCACCGGACATGACGGCGGGGCGCGGTTGGATAGCGCTGGCAATCGTCGTCTTCGCCGGCGGCAAGGTGTGGCGGCTTGTGCTTGGGGCTTATCTCTTCGGGCTGATGGGCGTGCTGCAACTGCATGCGCAGGCAGGCGGCATCGGGCTGCCGTCGCAGCTTCTCTCGGCATTGCCCTATCTCGCCACCATTCTGGCGCTGGTCTTGCTTTCACTGAAGGGCAGGCGCGGCGGCGCGCCGGGATCGCTGGGCCAACCCTTCATTCCGGATCGCTGACGTGCTTCACTGGCATTGAAACAGAAAAGGGCGAGGAGGCCCGCATAATGAAAACCACCATCAAGGCTGCGTTTGGTGCAGCACTCGGGCTGGCTCTTGCCGCGCCTGCCATCGCGCAGGAGAAGCTGAAGATCGGCTTCATCTATGTCGGTCCCGTCGGCGATTTCGGCTGGACCTACCAGCATGATCAGGGCCGTCTTGCCATCGAGAAGGCGTTTCCGGGCAGGGTCGAGACAACCTTTGTCGAGAAAGTGCCGGAAAACGACAGCGAGCGCGCTATCGAGAATCTCGCCCGCACCGGCCACAAGATGATCTTCACGACATCCTTCGGCTACATGGAGCCGACCTTACGCGTCGCCCGCCGCTTCCCCGACGTGAAGTTCGAGCACGCAACCGGCGTCAAGCGCGCTCCCAATGTCGCCACCTACTCGGCGAAGTTCCATGAAGGCCGCTACATCATCGGCCAGATCGCCGGCAAGATGACCAAGTCGAACACCATCGGTTATGTCGGTGCCTTCCCGATTCCGGAAGTGATCGCCGGCATCAATGCCTTCTATCTTGGCGCAAAGAGTGTGAACCCCAACGTCAAGCTCAAGATCGTCTGGGTGAATTCCTGGTTCGACCCACCCAAGGAATCTGATGCCACCAAGGTGCTGCTCGATCAGGGCGTTGATGTGCTGACCCAGCACACCGACAGCCCCGCACCCGTGCAGGCGGCGTCGGCCCGCAACGTGCTGTCTTTTGGCCAGGCGTCGGACATGAGCCGCTTTGCCCCCAACCACGTGCTGACCTCGATCATCGACGACTGGAACCCCTACTACATCGAGCGTGTGCGCGAGGTGCTTGAGGGCAAATGGGCGTCAAAGGACACGTTCGACGGTCTCGCCAAGGGCAAGGTCGTGATGGGGGCATACAGGAACATGCCCGATGATGTGAAGAAGATGGCCGAGACGACCGAGGCCGGCCTCAAGGCAGGGACCATGGACGCCTTCAAGTGCCCTGTCGTCGATCAGGCGGGCAAGACCATCGAATGCAAGGGCGGTGATCGCCTGTCAGACGAGCAGGTCTTTGGCATGCTGTTCTACGTGCAGGGGATTGAGGACAAGATCCCGCAGTGATGAAATAGAAAACCCCGCGTCTCATGTGAGGCGCGGGGTCAAGAACGCTTTAAGCGCCCTTCCTGGGACAAAAAGCCTTCGTTACGTCAACTTCAACTCACCACCGCCGGTACATTCATGGTCAGCGGTTTGCTTATCGTCGCGTTCCGATGGGATGATGCGGGGCCCCGCACCATCGACAGCTCTGATCAGTCCAGAACCTTGAGATTGCCGGCGGACATCTTGCCGCTCTTGCGATCCTGCAACAGCTCGAATTCGACCTTCTGGCCTTCACGGAGCGTATTGAGGCCCGAGCGCTCAACCGCGCTGATGTGGACGAAAGCGTCGCTTCCGCCGCCAGCAGGCGCGATAAAGCCGAAGCCCTTGTCGATGTTAAACCACTTCACTGTGCCTTCAGGCATATCTTATTCCTCGATCGTGATCATCCCTGACATTCGTCATCGGATGTCATGAGAGGAGAATTGGCGGAGCCGGCACGGGGATGTCCCGTTTGAGTGCAGGCCAAGCGCAATCAACCTGTGCCGTATGCCTCCAATCGCCCGCGAAAGCAAGCG
>JBOFUS010000096.1:0-5918 GCA_051652685.1 Beijerinckiaceae bacterium | reverse complement strand
TGCAGCGCTTCGGCCAGGTGCCGCTGCTGGTGGACCGGGGCAACGGGCGGCAGCTTTGCCAGTCCGCGTCGATCCTCATCTATCTGTCAGAGCATCTGGGCAGGTTCGCCGGTACGACCGAGGACGAGAAGATCGCGGCGCGGGAATGGCTCTTCTGGGAGCACGACCGGCTGGCACCCAACATCTTCCGCTCGCGCGGCATGCGCATAGGGATGCGCTCGATGGGCTTCGATACGGCGGCGATGTACTTCAACGAAGGCAATGTCGCGCTGAAGCAGCTCGATGCGCATCTCGAGGGACGGCCATGGATGGTGGGGGCCAGTGCAACCATCGCGGATATCGCTATCTACGCGACGCTCGACTATGCGACGGCTGGCGGTTTCGATCTTGGCAGCTACAAGAACCTGTCGGCGTGGCTTGGCCGTGTGAAGTCGCTCAAGGGCTTCGGCACGCCCGAGCAGGTGCTGCCGAAAGAGAGCAAGACCGCCTGATCAAACGGCCGCTGATCAGCGCCCAAGCCCCGTCAGCGATGCGCCGGTCATGCCGGCGTGGAGCAGGGCGTAGGTGAGGATCGCCGTTGAGGCGACCGTTGCGGCATGGAACGGCAGGGCAGGCATCTTCAGCGCGCCCGCCGCCAGCGTCGCAAAGGGCCGCACCGGACCCATGAACCGGCTGAGAAACATGGCCAGCCAGCCGTGGCGGCCAACCAGCGCCTCGCCACGGGACAGCAAAACTGCCTGTTTTGCCAACATGCCCCGCTTTTCGAGCCATGGCTTGCCATGGCGGCCAAGCACGAAATTGGCCGTGTCGCCAAACCAGAAACCCGCAAAGATCGCGCCGAAAGCGGCTGCATAGTCGAGACTGCCGGCCATAATCGCCGCTCCTGCCGCAACAGTCAGCACTGTTCCTGAAAGGAAAAAGGTCGTGAGAACGACTCCCTCGATAGCGGTTGCGCCAAACAACGCCGCGATTGCGAGCGTCGGGTTGGCGCGCAGAGCGGCGAGGATGGGGTCAAGCGCCTCGCGGCCAAATACATCGAGCATGACCGACGCTTACCTGCCGGGCATAAACTGTGCGAGATAATTTCCCGGTTGCAGCAGCAGATAGGTCCACAGCAACGCTGATCCGACGTTGGCGAGCTGGAATGACAGGAACGGCATCTGGCTGATGCCGGCTGCAAGCGGCACTGCGGCCCTAAGCGGCCCCCAGAAGCGGCCGATGACGATGGCCAGCCAGCCATGTTGCTGAAAGAAGGCCTCTCCTTTGGGCAGCATCGTCGGGTAGCGCGACAGTGGCCACCAGCCGGAAATCTGGTGCTTGTAGGTCTTGCCGATCCAGTAGGAGACCCAGTCGCCAAGGGCGGCGCCCAAACTCGCAGCGATCCAGATCGACCAGAAGTCGAGTCCCGACGCCGTGATCAGCGCGCCGATGCCCACGAGCATCGCCCAGAAGGGCAGAAACAGCGACAGAAAGGCGAGTGATTCGCCAAAGGCCAGCACGAAGACAATGAGCGGCGCGTAGGCGGCGTTTTCCTGGACAAAGCGCGCCATGTCGGCAACCTGGTTGCCCGCCTGCGCCATGATGTCGGCGAAGGTCATGCTAGCCTCGGGTCAGTGGAACAGCCGTGCGACGGTGGCCGTGCCGCCAAGATAGGCCCCCGCCCAGGCGACAGCCGAAGCGCCGTTGGTGGCGTGAAACAGCAGCGGGCGCATGGCGGTGATACCGCAGATCAGCGGAAAGACCGCGCGCAACGGGCCAACGAAACGCCCCGCAAAGTAACCCGGCGCGCCATACTTGCGGAAGAAATTCTCACCCTTCTCGAACAGGGCAGGGTCCTTGTTGAGGGGCCACATGCCCTTCACCTCGGTTTTGTACCGGCGGCCAACCTCGTATGAAATCCAGTCGCCGGTGAAAGCACCGAGCACGGCCGCCACAAACGGCGTCCAGAAGGGCAGGTCGCCCGCGCCGATCATAACGCCAAGGCCAGCGAGAATGGCCGTCGAGGGAACGAGCAAAGACACGAAGGCGATGCTCTCGAGCAGAGCGATGGTAAAGATCACGCCGGCAAGCATGGCCGGGTTGGCCCGCGCTATCCCGATGATCCAGTCGAGATAGACGCTGATGGTCCCGCCGATGTCCATGACCCGTCGCTTATCGCCTCTGAGACGGCAAAGCTAGATCGGTGCCGGTGATTTTCAAGCGGCACGCCATGGGTGTCCCAGCAACAAGGCTCTTTCAAGCTCTGGCCGTCCCTCTGCATTCAGACACCGCGCGCGGTTTTCAGGCGGTTGCGGCAGCCGGAGAGGAACGTCCTCCACGTCTGGCCCTGTGACTGCAGTTCGCCCTTCCTGTCACGCCAGTCCACGCCACAACTGCGCATGTCCTCGTCGTTCTGCAGCTGCTTTGCCGAGCGCTGGCGCTTTGGCTTTGGCGCGGCTTCTCCCGTCTCGCTGTCAGCGGCTTTTGCCTTGCGGGCGCGACGCGGGCGGGCCTTCTCCTCCGTCGCCTCGGGCGCAGCAGTGGCTTGCTGGCGCGCCGGCGCCGGCGGGCGAAGGGGATTGGGAATCGTTGTCTGCTGGGCTGCCGCCGTACCGGCAAACAGCAATGCGACAAGCGCAAAAGACAAGGTGAGGCGCATGTTCCTGTTCCTTGCGCCGCCCACCGGCGCTTGACGGAAATTCGTACAAAGAGAGAACGCGTCTTGCCTACTTCGCATCATTGCGGAGTTGCAGACTTGAGTTTTCCGTGATCGGCGCGCTGCCACCCTTCCGCTTTCACCGTTGAAGGCATAGTTTCCAGCCGCAGCGACAAGGAAAAGACCGACCATGGCCACGACGCAAGACCCTATCGACCTCTACTATTGGCCGACGCCAAACGGCTGGAAGATCAGCATCATGCTCGAGGAGGCCGGACTCCCGTACAACGTCCACCTCGTCAACATCGGCAAGGGCGACCAGTTCAAGCCGGAGTTTCTGGCGATCTCGCCCAACAACCGCATGCCCGCCATCGTCGATCCGAACGGCCCGGACGGCAAGCCGATCTCGATCTTCGAGAGCGGCGCAATCATGCAGTATCTCGGTCGCAAGACTGGCATGTTCTATCCGGCCGACGAACGCGAGCGGGTCGAGGTGGATCAATGGCTGTTCTGGCAAATGGGCGGTTTCGGCCCGATGCTGGGCCAGACGCATCATTTTCGGCTCTATGCGCCGGAAAAAATCCCCTATGCGATCGACCGGTACACGAATGAGTCAAACCGGCTCTATGGTGTGCTGAACAGGCGGCTTGCCGATCGCCCCTATATTGCAGGCGACTATTCCATCGCCGACATGGCCTGTGTCGGCTGGGCCAAGCTCTGGGAACGCCAGGGGCAGGACATCAAGCAGTTCCCGCATGTCGAGCGCTGGCTTGAAGCCGTGATGGCTCGGCCGGCCGTGCAACGCGGGCTGGCAGTCAGCGCCGAGGAGCGCAAGCCAAACATCGCCGCAGACCCGGCCGCGCAGAGTGTTCTGTTCGGCCAGAAGGCCCGCTGAAAGCGGTCACTGGAGAAATCAGGGGCTCCGCTGCGCCGACGGCACGCGGAGCCCCACGTCATTGGTTTTTTCAGTTGACCTTGCGCCAGTTCACGGAGCGACAGATCATGCCGCCAAGGACGCAGCCGCTGGTGGTGAGCGCGCTGCCTGCCAGCGACATGGTGCCGGAATAGGTCTTTCCATCTTCGGGGTTGAAGGCCTTGCCTGCCCATTTGCCGGCACCCGATGCCGCCATGTCGTAGAACACGCGCTGGCCGATCTTGGCCGGACCGTCAGCGTCCTTCAGCCAGACGATGGTGCCGCAGAAGTTACTGCCGCAGGGCGCGATCCGCACGCGCGATGCGCCGTTGTCCCTGAGCCAGGTGCCGGAAGGATCGGCCTGTGCCATAGCGCCGCCGGCTGTTGCCGCGATCGCCAGTGTGGCGAGTACGAGTGTGCGAATTCCAATCATGTTTTCCTCCGTGGGGGGGCGCATTCTTCGAGCAGCCTTGAATGGGATTATAGCCGGCTCGCGCCTGTGTGCAACAGGTGGTTCATGAGTGAACGATACCATCACGATTGTCGCCGGCAGCGGGCGCTGCAATAACAGGCGAGCCAGATATCGGCGGCTGCGGAGGGCGCATGACGGCCGGAAAACACGAGGCTGATGACAGGGCGCCGCCGGGTGTCGCACTGAGGGGCGTCACCAGGGCTTTCGGCAGCGTGCGCGCCGTAGATGGCGTCGATCTTTCCATCCGTCGCGGCGAGTTCTTCTCTCTGCTGGGGCCATCCGGCTGTGGCAAGACCACGTTGATGCGCATGATCGCCGGCTTCGAGCGTCCGGACGCAGGCGAAATTCACGTCGACGGCGCGGGCATGGCCGGCCTTGCGCCGCAGGCGCGGCCCGTGAACCTGATGTTTCAGAGCTACGCGCTGTTTCCGCATCTGTCCGTGCGCGAGAACATCGCCTTCGGGCTCAAGCGCCGGGGAGGGCCCCGCCACGCCATCCGCGCCCGCACCGACGAAATGCTGGCGCTGGTCGCGATGGAGAGCTTTGGCGACCGAAAGCCCGATCAGTTGTCAGGCGGCCAGAAACAGCGCGTGGCGCTGGCGCGCGCGCTCGCCCGGGCTCCGGCGCTGCTGCTACTTGACGAGCCGCTTGGCGCGCTGGATCGCCGGTTGCGCCAGCAGATGCAGTCGGAGTTGAAACGCATCCAGGCGCTGAGCCGGACGACCTTCCTCGTCGTCACCCATGATCAGGAGGAAGCCATGGCGCTGTCGGATCGCATAGCCGTGATGCGTGAGGGAAAGATCGCGCAAGTGGGCGCGCCGGGCGACCTTTATGCCGCGCCGGTTGATCGATTTGTGGCGGGCTTTCTTGGTGATGCCAACTTCCTGCCCGTTTCGGAGCTGCGCAAGGCAAAGGATGGGCTCGCGATCCGACTGCCGGGCGCATCATCGCCGCTCTTGCTGCCGGTCGCTGCAGTTCCCGAGGGTCGACAGGTGCTCATGGTCCGTCCGGAGCGGCTGGGCCTCGTCGCCCGCGGCGTCCAGACGGAAGGTATGGCTGTGGAGGCGACGGTGAAGGACAGGACGCCGCTGGGAGCAACGACACGCTACCGTCTGGAAACACCTGCCATCGAGATCTTGTTGGCGGATGTCGCCAGCGCCGAAGATCAGGGCTTTGCGGCCGGGACGCGGGTGCAGGTCGTCGTGCCGCCTGCCGGCGCGCGGTTGATGCCCGAATGAGCGCCGGCGGCGCGCGACCTCGGAGGCTGGTCCTGCCGCCGGCGGTGTGGTTCGGCGCGCTGGTTGCCGTGCCGCTGCTGATCGTGCTCCGGATGAGCCTGTCCGATCCGGCGTCCCGCCAGCCGCCCTATCAGCCGCAGCTTGATCTGGCAGATGGCTGGAGCGGGTTTGCGTCCTTTCTCTCGGGACTCGATCTTGAGAACTTCGTGACGGTGCTGACCGATCCGCTCTATCTTGGCGCGTTCGTCACATCGCTGCGCATCGCGCTGGCGGGGGCGCTTCTGACGCTGTTGATTGGCTACCCCATGGCGCTGGCCATTGCGCGTTGTGGGGCGCGGACAAGGGGCGTGCTTCTGGCCCTTGTGATCCTGCCATTCTGGACGAGCTTCCTGATCCGCGTCTACGCCTGGATCGCTATCCTGAAGCCGGAGGGGTTGCTCAACCACGCTCTGCTTGGTCTCGGTCTGATCGCGACGCCGCTGGAGATCCTGAACACTGATACCGCGATCCTCATCGGCATAGTCTCGGCCTATCTGCCCTTCATGATCCTGCCGATCTATGCGAGCCTTGCCAAGCAGGATGCGACGTTATCGGAGGCCGCCGCTGATCTGGGGGCCTCGCCGCTCGCAGGTTTCTGGCGCGTGACGTTTCCGCTGTCGC
>JBOFUS010000095.1:0-5216 GCA_051652685.1 Beijerinckiaceae bacterium | reverse complement strand
GGCTCTTCCAGAACAGCCATATTGCAAAACCCTTCCTGGAGCCTCTGTGCCGTCAATGCCGGATCATATCCAGCAGCGCAGTCGCTTCATGCACAGGGGCGATATGCTCATCCGCCTGAAGAACCGGCAAGCGCTTGCGCCCAAACCCAGAGCGACAGGAGAAAAAGGCCAAGTGCGGTTGCTTCTGCCACGTCGATGAAACAGCGCTGGAACATGACACTCTCTCGGTTGTTCTGATTATGTTCCTATCTTGTTTTGTTCGTTTCTGCAAGGCAAAAAAGAACAAAAATGGATCAAAAAATACCACAACCCGATAGCGGTTTGCCAGGATCGGCGGTCAGCGGTATGTCCGAAGCCAATGGCCAGCCCCGTCCAACCTACGGCGTTGAAAGCTGATCTGCTGCTGCGGGCCTACGCCTGTGGTCTCTTTCCCATGGCTGAAAGCGCGGATGCAACGGAGCTGCACTGGTACGAACCGAAGCTGCGGGGCGTCCTTCCGCTTGATGCGTTCCATGTTCCGCGCAGTCTCGCCCGCGCCGTTCGTCGCGGCCGTTTCGAGGTCCGGGTCAACCAGGATTTCGATGCGGTAATCGAAGGGTGCTCCAAGGCGGCAAGCGGCCGGGAATCAACCTGGATCAACGGCGAGATTCGCAGGCTCTACCGGGAGCTGTTTTTGGCCGGACGTTGCCATACTGTCGAGACCTATGAGGACGACAAACTCGTGGGTGGACTTTATGGCGTGTCGCTCGGTGCGGCTTTCTTTGGCGAGAGTATGTTCCACACGCGCACTGACGCTTCCAAGGTCGCTTTGGTGCATCTTGTCGCAAGGTTGCGCAAAAGCGGCTATCAACTGCTGGACACGCAGTTTCTCACTGCGCATCTCGCGCGTTTCGGTGCTCTGGAAGTCGACCGGAAGCTCTATCGCGCGCTGCTTGAACAGGCGCTGAGGTCAGTCCCGAACCCGGACGCATGGACCACGCCGCTGTCGAACGATCAGGCTCTCGCGTTGGCCGTTGCGCCGTGATGCTGGCTAGTTGTTGCCAACCGGATTGACATAGATGCCGACATTGCCCGTCGGGCTTGGGCCACCGCCCAGCGGAAAGAAGCGCTGCGTCGGCGTCGCGCGGGAAGCAGCTGGCGCGGTGTTCAGCGGCTGGCCAGGCAGGATCGGCCCCGCACTCGTTGAACGGTTGATCTGCTGCTGGCGGCGGCGCTCCTGGGCCACGCGCTCGGTCGGATCGAGCTGCGGACGCCCGTCTGCGCCGAGCGGCCGTGCCAGCTGATTCTCTGCGGTGGGATTTGGCAGCGCCTCCTCTTCCTCCGGCGGCGTGCGGACAAGGTCGCGTTCCGTCGCGCCTTTGCAGCCGGTCAGCCAGACATCATAGACAGGATGCTCGATGGCATTGAGGCCAGGGCTTGCGGCGAACATCCAGCCGGAAAACAGGCGCTTTGATTCGTTTTGCAGCGTGATCTCGTCCACTTCCACGAAAGATGTGGTCTGAGGTTTCTCCGTAATGGGACGGGAGAAGCAGATCTTGGGGGTCATCTGCAGCGCGCCGAACTGGACGGTCTCGTTCACGGCAACCTCGAAGGCAATGATCCGACCGGTGATCTTGTCGAGACCGGCAAAGATTGCAACGGGATTGCGGTACTTGTCGGCAAGCGCCGGCGCGAAGGAGAGCGGCACGAGCACGGCCGCAACAAGAAGTCTGCGAATGATCATGCCTGGATAGATAGCATGCCAGCGCCCGTCCTTAAAGACCGTCACTCGGTCCGCCCGCGCGCTTTCGTCGGCTGGACAGCCGCTTCCCGTTTGCCCATAAGCGCGGTGAACGCGGCAACCCCCGGCGACACCATGAGCCTCAAGACCTTCTTCCTCCGCTTCTTTACCTGGTGGAACGGCTCGACCTTCGGCATGGATCTCTTCACGCGCCGCAAGGGCGAACGTGTCGGAGAGGACGAGTACGGCAACGTCTACTACCGTTCGCGCGGCGGCGAGAAGGACAAGGCGCTGGGCCACGAGCGCCGCTGGGTGCTCTACAATGGTGAGGCGGAAGCCTCGCGCGTGCCGCCCGGCTGGGCAGGCTGGCTGGCCTTCACCTATCCAACGCCGCCCTCGGCCGAGAGCTACCAGCCGCGTGAATGGCAAAAGCCGCATGAGCCCAACCAGACCGGCACGGCCAACGCGTATCGTCCCGGCGGTTCGACGCTGGGAACCGGTCAGCGCCAGGCGTCCGGCGGCGACTATTCGGCCTGGACGCCGGGCAGCTGAGTTTCGTACGACATTCCCAAAGCGAGTGTTCTGCTGCGTGGTTTCACGCATCTCGCGGGTCATGCGCAGCAGGCGTAGGCTAGCTGCCCCGTGACCCAGCCGCCTGATCTTGCACGTCCCGCACACGCCGCAGACCTTGATGCTGCTGCGGGATACCCTCCTGCGCGCGACCTCTGCACCGATTGTGGCGTATCGCGCACAGCGCGACCCAAGCTTTGCGGTAAGGCCTGCCAGTTCATCCGGCCGGATTATCCGGGGCTGGAGTGCAAGGTACACGGACGGGCGCGTCATCTCGCGGACGATTCGGACGAGCGTTTTTTCGGCACGCATCTCGCGTTGCATCAGGCTGCGCTGAAATCACCGCTGCCCGGCGCGCAATGGACCGGCATTACCACGCGCCTTGCCGAGCGGCTGCTGGAAACGAAAGCGGTGGACGCCGTGCTTTGCATGGGACCGACGCCCGGTGACCCATGGCGACCTATGCCCATGCTGATCACGCGCGCCGGGGATATGGCCGGCTGCCGAGGCATGCGCATGGGCTATGCACCGCTGCTGGCGCTGCTGGAACCGGCGCGTGCTGCCGGCCACCGCCGCATCGCGGTCATCGGAATTCCGTGTCAGGTCTATGCGTTGCGGGCGATCGAGAAGGAGTTCGGCTTCGACGAGATCACCGTCATCGGCACACCCTGTTCCGACAACACGACGACGGAGAATTTCAAGACGTTTCTCGGGTTACTGACCGACAGGCCCGAGACAGTCACCTATTGCGAGTTCCGCGCCGACTATCATGTCGAAATCCGCTTCGCCGATGCGCCCAGCCGCGAAATCCCGTTTCTGGCGCTGCCGCTTTCTACACTGCCCGCCGATTTCTTCCCCCTCACCTGCCGCAGTTGCGTCGACTATACCAATGCCCTTTCCGACATCACGGTTGGCTACATGGGCGGCTCGGGCGAGCAATGGCTGATCGTTCGCAACGCGCGTGGCCAGCGGCTGCTGGAACTTCTGGGCGGCGAAGTGCGGCTGTCCGTGCCTGCAAGCGCTGGCAAGCGCGCCGGTGCCGTGAAGGGCTTCCTCGCCAATGTCGAGCGCGCCTCCGGTGGCCTGCCGCTGCGGCGCATGCCCAACTGGCTGCGCCCCATCGTTTCGTGGCTGATGCCGAGGGTCGGCCCACGCGGCCTGGAGTTTGCACGGGCGCGCGTCGAGATGAAGGCGGTCGAAGCCATCGTGCATCTGCGGCGGGAACGCCCCCGCCGGCTTCGCGCCATGGTACCCGATCATATCTGGAAGCTTGCAGCCGCCTATGGGCTCAAGCCAGCGCCGCACGAAGTGCCGGCGGAGAAGCGACGGCCGGGCCGATGATGCATTCATCCTATCGTCCGCCTGCACCGGATGCAGCCAAGCCGCTGGCCTCACTGTTGCGCGTGGTGCTCAAGGGCGAGCGTGATCTCCTCAGCCTCGTGCCCGACGCCGCCTATCACGAGGTGGTGACGCCGCTGGGCTATTCCCGCCGCTCGATCCTGCTCGTCAATGCGCCCGATCTCATTCCGGCGATCCTTGCCAATACCGACGGCTTGTTTCCCAAGAACGACCTCATGGTCAGCGCGCTGGAAGAGCTGGTCGGCCACTCCGTTTTTGTGTCGGACGGCGCACAATGGCGCCGCCAGCGCCGCATGATCGAGCCGGCCTTCTCCCACATGCGCGTCGGTGCTGCCTTCCCTGCCATGGCGTTGGCTGTCGGCGAAGCGGAGGAGCGGCTCGACGCGCTGGCCATGTCCAGCGAGCCGTTCTCGCTGGACGCCGCCATGAGTTTTCTCACGGCCGATATCATCTGCCGCACCATCTTCTCCAGACCGCTGGAAGGAGGCGTAGGCCGCGAGGTGTTCGAGGCCTTCGCCGTCTTTGAACAACAGGTGGCGAGCGTCGATCTGGGGCGCCTGATCCTCGGCAAGCCCTTCGCAAATGTGCGTCAGCCGGCCCATGTGCGTGCCGCCTGCCGGACCATCCGCGACCATCTTGGCCGCTTCCTGACCGAGCGCGCTGCCGATGGCCCGGACGATATCGCCAGCGCCATGATGGCTGCGCGCGATCCGGAGACGGGCAAGGCTTTCACGCGCGAGGAGCTGATTGACCAGATCGGCGTGTTCTTTCTCGCCGGCCACGAGACCACCGCAAGCGCGCTGACCTGGACCTTCTTCATTCTGGCGCAACAGCCGGCGGTCGCCGCCCGCATGCGTGCCGAGATCGACGAGGTGGCGGGTGCGGGCGAGATCGGCTTCGAGCAGACGAAGCGGCTTGTCTTCACGCGCAATGTCTTCCGCGAGGCGCTGCGCCTCTATCCACCGATCACCTTCCTGCCGCGCGTGGCGCTCGCCGACACGGTGATCGCGGGGCGCAAGGTGAAGCGTGGTGCCATGATCATGGTGTCGCCCTGGACGATCCACCGCAACGAAACGCTGTGGAAGGATGCGGCGGTCTTCGATCCTGACCGTTTCTCGCCGGCCGCCGAACGCGAGCAGAAGCCAGGAACCTACATTCCGTTCGGTCTTGGACCCCGCGTCTGCGTGGGTCAGGCCTTCGCCATGGTGGAGAGCATGCTGATTCTGGCGCGGCTCATCCGCCGATACGACATCGTGGCGCTTGATCCCGCAGCGGTGCGGCCCGTTGCCCGGTTGACGACGCGGCCGGCCGCAGAGATCAGGTGCCGCGTGCAGCGGCGGAGGGACTGACGCCCCGCATCCGCGCCGCGATTCGCCGGTACTTCAGCCAGTGATGCACGATGATGGCGAGCCCGATGGAGAGCGGCAACGCCCAGAGCCACGCGGCAAAGGCCTGGCTCGGCATGAAGCGCACCGCCCCAAAAGCAAAGAAGGCGGTGTAGACCGAGATGCCCGCACCCACGAGCGCCTTGAAGTGCTCGACAACATACTGGAGCCGCCAAGGTTTG
>JBOFUS010000094.1:0-14711 GCA_051652685.1 Beijerinckiaceae bacterium | reverse complement strand
ACGTCGTGGTGCAAAGCATAGACCCGGTCATCGAGCAGGCAACCGTGGATGCCGTGCTCGCAGGTGGTGGCGTATTCGGCCAGCGTCCTGTCGCCGGTGGCCTGATGCACCAGCCAGAGCGAACCGGGCCAGAAGCCTGAGGTCCACCATTCGGGAAAATCCGGCAGGTATTTCCCGTGCGGAATAGCCGAATGGTAGAAGCCGCCCTTCAGTCGCTTTGCCATGCGCTGCACCTTGCCCTCGGCGCGGGCCAGCGTTCCCGGCAGCCAGGAAAGATCCGGCTGCGGCGCGACATTGACGTTCGACGCAACATTGACGTTCATGGCGATCTCCAAAAGGTCAAAAGACGGGTTTGAATTTCAGAACGATCTCCGCCTCGCGGGCGGGTCGATGGGTCAGGACAAGGCGGCGGACGACGGCGGGCGCGTCGCGCAGCGGAACACCATGATCCTCAAGGATGCGGGGGGCGATTTGCCTCGGATCATAGGAGACAGCCAACCGCGCATCGCCGACCGTAATCACGGCTGTGCCTTGCTCGGGGAACCTGATTTCGCCGTGGGTGACCAGCGTTGAGGCCAGCTCGCCAGGTCCGGCGGCGAAAACGGCATGATCTGTCAGCATCACCTCGCCATCGCCGTCGCTTGCAAGCTCCAGCGTGCGGATCAGCCGCGACAGCCCGGCGCTCGCCGGATAGGCCGGCGTCAGGTCGAGGCGCAAGCCCTCCGATCCGGCGTCGCGCAACCGCGCGGCGGATGCCGTCCGGTGCGCCGGTCCCGCCGCCTGCTCGACGCCGTTGACGAGCGGCACGGAATGGCCGGCGGAACGCGCGGCGAGATAGGTATAGCGCTTGTCATTTGTGAAATAGTCGCGGTGATAGGCCGGTGCGCCAAGCTCCGCGATGGGTGTCTCGCCATCGAGCGCGATGACGAAGGAACCCACATCGTTCTGGTTGTGCGGCTCGTCGTTGGAGCCGCCCTTGATCGCAATTGCCAGCTTCGCGGCGGGATGGCGGGCGATGAACCACTCGGTTTCCGGCAGCCAGTCGGTCGAGGGCAGCCGCGCGTCATGCTTTGCCGGCTGATGCCAGAACAGGTCGCGGATCTGTTCGCCGGTCGGCCGCGTCGTCAGCCTGCGCTCTGCCTCCGGCGTCACATCGAGGGCGAAAAGCTGCGGCTGGTTCAGCCGCCTTGCAAGGAAATGCAGCAGCGCCGCCTGCGGCTGGCGGGTGACGCCCGTATCGGAAAATGCAGGGTAAAAGCCCGGAGCCAGCGCCACCCGCGCGGGGAAGGCGGCAATGGCGATCACCTTCGGATCATCGAGCGGTGACCAGCCGCCGGACCGTTTGCGCTCCAGCAGATCGCCGAGCATCGCCACATAGGCCATGCTCTTTTCCCAGTAGCCAAGGCCTTCAAGGCAGCCGCCATCGTTGGGGAAGGTTGCGAAGTACCGGTCGAAACAGCGTTTCGTCTTGGCGAGAACCGCTGCGAGCGTGGCTTCGTCCTGCTCAAGATGCAGCGCCGCCATCGCGACGCCACCAGCGCAGACCGCAAGCCAGTTGGGGCTCACCTTGCCGGTCTCCCAGCGGTAGTCGTTCCGTGCGAGGAAGAATTCCACGCCGCGCTTGCGCACCAGCACAGTCATCCGCGTTCTGAGCGCTGGATCGAGCTTTTCGCCGATGATGGCGTCTGTTTCAGCCATTGCCTGGCAGGTCATGGCCGAGAAGAGATCAATCGCCGGGATTTCCGGATCGAGCACGCGGGTCTCACGGTAGTCGAAATCATGGGCGCAGTGCACCCACGTTGGCTCGTCGAGAATAGTCGTAATTTCGCGCTCGATGCCGGGAATGTATTTTGCGTCACCGGTCAATGCGGCAGCGAGCGTCATCCGCACCATGCGGTACCTGCGCTGGTTGTGGCGTTTTTCCGCCGACAGCCGCTCGCCGGTCTCCCACCAGTGTTCCCAGTCCTTGATACCGACGTAGGGCGTCTCGCTGGCCAGCGCCTTGTCGGCGAGCGCGATCACCTCCGCCGCCACAGGCGACGCGGCAGCACGTGCCCAGGCGATCCGGTCGGTGATCGGCGGCGGAAAGGCGTTGGCGGACAGCGGCGCGTTCATCGGCTCAGCTCACTTCGCCGCCACGGGCGCTGCAAGCGCATCCACGCCCGAAAGCGTCAGCTTCTCGGCATGGTGACAGGCCACCTGCCGACCGCCGGTCGTCTTCACGAGCGCGGGTATCTCAGCCTTGCAGATATCCGTCGCGTACTGGCAGCGCGGATGGAACGAGCAGCCCGGCGGCGGATTGGACGGGTCGGCCACCTCGCCCGACAGCCGGATGCGCTTGCGCCCGCGCCGGCGCGGATCGGGGATCGGAACCGACATCAGCAGCGCCTCGGTGTAGGGGTGCAGCGGCCGGTTGAACAGCGCGTCGGTCTCGGCAATCTCAACGATCTTGCCGACATACATCACCGCGACGCGGGTGGAGATGTGGCGGACGACCGAGAGATCATGGGCAATGAACAGGAAGGTCAGATCGTATTCCGCCTTCAGGTCCTGAAGCAGGTTCAGCGTCTGCGCCTGGATCGACACATCGAGCGCCGATACCGCCTCGTCCGCAATGATGATGCGCGGGTTGAGCGAGAGCGCCCGCGCGATGCCGATGCGCTGGCGCTCGCCGCCCGAGAAGGCGTGCGGATAGCGGCGGATATACTCGGGACGCAGACCGACCTTGCGCAGCAGTTCGACAACGCGGGCCTCAAGCTCCGCGCCCTTGGCGATCTTGTTGACCAGCAGTGCCTCGCCCACCAGGTCCAGCACCGGCATGCGCGGGTTGAGCGAGCCGTGCGGATCCTGAAAGATCATGCGGATCTCGCGATGCGCCGCCTTCAGGCTCTCACCTTCCAGCGACGCGAGATCGACCACGCTGTCATCCGATTTGCGGTAGCGCACACGGCCGGCGGTCGGCTTCAGCATACGGATGATGGTTCGGCCGAGCGTGGTCTTGCCGCAGCCGGATTCGCCGACGAGGCTCAACGTCTCGCCGCGCTTTAGTTCGAACGACACATCGTCAAGTGCCTTCACCACCGTAGTCTTGCGGCGGATGAAGCCCTTCGTCGAGGTGTAGTAGGTCTTGAGGTTCTCGACCTTGAGGATCGTCTCGGGTGCCAGATCGCCAGCGTTGTTATGGCTTTCGTCGGTCATCATGCTGTCTCCGCCGTTGCCACGGTTTCCAGGACTCCGGTTTCACGGGCCCGGAAGCAGCGGACCACGTGGTTGGCGGCCAGCCAGTCGTCCAACGGCTCTTCCACGTTGCACTTGCCGGCAATCGCCACGTCGCAGCGCGTGCTGAACGGGCAGCCGGGCGGGCGCGCGAAAGGATGGGGCACCATGCCCCGGATGTTGGCCAGCCGCTCGCCGCGCGCACCCTCGACGCGCGGAATCGCGCGCAGCAGCGCCTGCGTGTAGGGGTGGCGCGGATCATGGAAGATCGCATCCACCGGGCTGCGCTCCACCACGCGGCCGAGATACATCACCGCCACGTCGTCGGCGATTTCCGCCACCACGCCGAGATCATGGGTGATGAAGATGACGCTCATGCCGAACTCCTGCTGGAGCTCGGAGATCAGATCGAGGATCGACGCCTGGGTGGTTACATCCAGCGCCGTCGTCGGTTCGTCGGCGATCAGCAGGCGCGGTTCGCAGGACAACGCCAGCGCGATCATCGCCCGCTGGCGCTGGCCACCCGAGAGCTGGAAGGCGTAGTTGTCCACCCGCTCATCGGGGCGTGGAATGCCGACACGCTTCAGCAGCCTGATCGCCTTGTCGCGCGCCTGGCGTTTGTCCAGCGGCTGGTGCAACTGGATCATCTCGATCATCTGGTGGCCGATGGTGTGCACCGGCGACAGCGAGCTCATCGGTTCCTGGAAAATCATGGCAATGTCGCGGCCCCGGATTGCCCGGATTTCCGGGCTGTTGGGATGCATTTTCGCCAGATCCATGGGGGCCGAGTCAGGCTCCCGGCGATAGAGCACTTCGCCACCGACCACACGGCCGGGCGACGACACGATCTGCATCACCGAGCGTGCGGTGATCGACTTGCCCGAACCGGACTCGCCCACGATGCAAAGCGTACGGCCGCGCGCCAGACTGAAGGTCGCGCCTTCAACGGCTTTCACCAGACCTTCCGACGTTGGAAAGTGGGTCCTGAGGTCGCGAACCTCGAGGATGTTATCGACGGGGGCGAGCATCAGTTCAGCTTTCGTAAGGGTCAGCCGCATCACGCAGCCCATCGCCGAGGAAATTCAGCGCCAGCACCGCGATCACGACGGCGAAGCCGGGCGCAAAGAGCCAGGGCGCGGTGGCGAGCGAGCGCACATTCTGGGCTTCCTGCAGCAGCACGCCCCAGGACACGACCGGCGGGCGCAGGCCGATGCCCAGGAACGACAGCGCCGTTTCAGCCAGGATCATCGAAGGGATCGCCAGTGTCAGGGTCGCGATGATGTGCGACATGAACGACGGTACCATATGGCGCAGGATGATGCGGATCTCGGAGCAACCATCAAGGCGGGCAGCCGCGACGAAATCATCGTTCTTGAGCGACATGAAGCGCGAGCGCACCTCGCGGGCGAGCCCCGTCCAGCCCAGCAGCGACAGGATCACGGTCACGAGAAAATATACCGTGATCGGATCGAGCGTCGCGGGAATGGCGGCAGCCATGCCCATCCAGAGCGGGATCTGCGGAATGGACCTGAGGAACTCGATGGTTCGCTGGATGACGTCGTCGATCAACCCGCCGAAATAACCGGATATGCCACCGAGCACGATGCCAAGGATCAGGCTGATGCCGACACCGACCAGCCCGATGGACATCGAGATGCGTGTGCCGGCGATCAAGCGCGAAAGCATATCACGACCCAGCCGATCCGCGCCGAAGACATAGACCCTCACAGCCTTTTCCGTGGGGCCGAAGAATTTCGTTTCCAGCGTCACGAGACCCCAGAGCTTGTAGGGCTCCGACTTGACGAAAAACCCGACAGGAACATGCCTTGTCTCGTCGGGCGTGAATTTGCGCTGCAGCGACAGCCGGTCGATCTGCACCTTGTACGGGTGCACGTTGAGGCCGAAACTGCGGTTCCCGTTCGCATCCTTCATGAAATAGTTGATCGACTGCGGCGGCGCGTAGGTGTCCCGCGCGTTGAACGAGTCCGGATCATAGGGGGCCAGAAACTCGGCGAAGAGCGCGATCATGTAGATCAGAAGCACGATCACCGCGCTGATCAGCGCGAGCTTGTGACGTTTGAATTTCCACCACATCAGCTGCCATTGCGAGGCAACGGCCACCTTTTGCTCATTGGCGGCAGCGGTGGGATCGACGAGGTGCGGCTGAGGCGAGACGGCGATGGCGGTCATGGTCCGGGCTCCTCAGCGCATGCCATGGCGAATGCGCGGATCGAGCCACGCAAGCAGCAGGTCCGACACAAGCGTGCCGACGACGGTGAGCACGCTTTTCATGAAGATGAACGAGCCGGCGAGGTACATGTCCTGTGCCAGCAGCGCCTCGATCAGCAGCGGACCGGTGACCGGCAGCGACAGCACGATGCCAAGGATAGTAGCACCCGAAATGAGGTCAGGCAGTTCCCAGCCAAGCTTGCTGACAAAGGGGATGAGCGCCACGCGCACAGGATAACGCAGGATGACCTTGTTTTCGGGCAGGCCCTTGGCACGGGCTGTTACCACATAGGGTTTTGGCAATTCATCCAGCAGATTGGCGCGCATGATGCGGATCAGGCTGGCCGTGCCCCCGAGCGCCAGGATGACAATCGGAATCCAGGCATGGGCGAGGAAGTCGACAAACTTTGCCCATGACCACGGAGCATCCACGTATTCGGGTGAGAAAAGGCCGCCGACACTTTGGCCGAACCAGATAAACGAGTAGTACATCAGCACGAGCGCGATGAGAAAGCTCGGTGTGGCAAGCCCCAGGAAGCCGATGAACGAGAAGATATAGTCGCCGACCGAGTATTTCCGCACAGCGGAGTAGATTCCGATAGGAAACGCGATCAGCCAGACAAATATCATGCTGGAGAAAGCCAGCAGGAATGTCATCCCGAGCCGTTCCCACAACAGCGTCGACACCGGCCGGTTGTAGAGGAATGACGTACCGAAATCGCCAGCAAAGATGATTTTCGAGAACCAGATCCAGTACTGAACGATAAAGGGTTCATCCAGACCGTAAGACGAGCGCAGCGCCTCGATCTGGCTTGCGTCCACGTTCTCGCCCGCCTCGCGCATGTTGGCGAGCAACGCCGTCAGATAGTCGCCCGGCGGCAACTGGATGATGAAGAACACGACCATCGAGATGGCGACGAGCGTCGGGATCGCCCAGAATATGCGTTTGAGGATATAGCGGAGCATGGACCCTTGCCTCTTCTCGCGACGCGTCGGCAGACCTTGACGTTTGGCAGACCCCGGGCGCGTCGCGCGCCGGAGGCCTTGGCCGTCGGACGTCAGGCCTTGATGTAAAGCTGGCAGATGTTGACCGGCGCCGGATCCGGATAGGATGCCGACGCGAACGTCTTCTTGGGTGCATTGCCAATGCGATGGCGGGTGATGCCCACATCGCTCGCCGGCATGACGATGCCCATGCAATAGAACTCTTCCTGCGCAATCTTCAGGATCTCGCCGGCCAGCCGGTTCTGCTCACCTTCGTCGATGGTGGCGTTGGCAGCGGTAAAAAGCTCAATCTGCTTCTTGGCTGCAGCCGACACGTCATCCCAACCGGCCATGCCGGGGCCGACACCGGCCCAGGCCGGCGCGTACATGCTCTCGCTGGAATAGGGGAAGTGCCAGCGCGGATCGAGCAGCATGTCGCGGCCGCCCTCGCCGGCAGCAAAGCCCGCCTCGATGTCGCCAGCAACCTGCTTGGTCTCCCAGAGCGAGCGCTCGATCGGCCGCACCTGATAGTCGATGCCGACGGCGCGGAGATATCGGGCGAAAAACTGCGCCAGATCATCGAAACCGCGACCCGACACGATCTCGGCAAAGATCGTCAGGCGTTTGCCGTCCGGCCCCAGCCGGAATCCGTCTGGGTCCTTCTTGTCGAGGCCTGCCTTGTCGAGATGGGCGCTGGCAAGCTTGACGTCATAGGCCGTGTACTGTGTTGCCAGCTTCTCATTGTAGAGGGGGCTGTCCTGACCTGGCGAGGTCTGCCAGGGCTCGCCTTCGCTGACATAGACGGCGTCGATGATTTCCTTGCGGTTGATAGCGTGGGACACGCCGATGCGGAAGTCCTTGCTGCGGAAAACCTGCCGCTTCAGCGGATCCTTGATGGTCATGTTGAAGTAGTGGATCGCCTCGTTCATGTGCGAGGGAATGCGCTCATAGAACTCGTACTTGCCGCGCTCCTTGTTCTGGAACAGCACCGGCCGCGACTTGGGATCAGAGAGCCGCCGCGCCTGGAAGTCGACCTCGCCCGAGATGGCCTTGAGCACGGTCACTTCGCGGTCCTGCACGACCTGGAAGATCATCTCGTCGATGTAGGGCAGCTGGTTTCCCGCCGTATCGACCTTGAAATAATAGGGATTACGCCTGAAGGCCACGCGGGTGGAGCGGCCGTCATACGGCGTGGTCAGCACCCAGGCGTTGAGCGTCGGCCGCTCGGTGTTGCGCCAGTCCGCGCGGGCCTGGCTGTTGGCACCCACCTTGATGTTGAAGAGATCGACCCAGTTGCGGGCCTGCGCCGCCTTCACTTCGTCCTCCACCGCAGGGTTGAAGGTCTTGTGGAACTTCTTGGCATAGTGCGCCGGCACCGGCGAAAACCAGAAGCCGTCAAGCCCGGCAAGCCGCTGCAGGAACAGGCCGTTCGGCTCCTCGAACAGCACCTTGAAGGTGAGCGTATCGACCTTCTCGATCTTCGGCGGCTTGCGGTTGAACATCACGATCGAGGGCCGGCGCGGCATCAGCTCGACGTTCATGATCATGTGCTCGTAGTAGAACACCATGTCATCGGACGTGCAGGGATGGCCATCCGACCAGCGCAGACCATCGCGCAGTTTAAAGACGAACTCGCGGGCATTGTTCTTAACCTCCACGGATGAGGCAAGGTTGGGGATGGGCTTTGTCCATTCGGGATCCCAGCGCATCATGAACTCGTAGCCGACCACACGGTCGAGTAACACACGGTCGCCGGAGCCGGTGAGGATGCCGTTGAACTGGCCACCGTAGCGGCCGACGCGCTCGATCGGCTTGATGACAACCGGGTCTTTCGGCATCCGCTCGGCCAGCGGCGGCAGCTTGCCTTCCTTGACCAGCGCGGCGAGCGTGGGGGCCTCCGTCTTCGGCGTATTGGCCGAGGCGGGAAACGCCGACAGGGCGGCGGCAGAACCCATGAGGGCCAGCATGTGGCGACGGTTCATTTCCATTGTCGTTTCCTCTCCCAAGGAAGGGCATTTTGGCCCGTTTACGCACGTCTTCTTGTCGCGACAGATCTTGCGCCGGCCGCCTCTTCCCGTTCGTTTCAGCGCGCCATCCAGCCGCCATCGACCGTCATGATATGGCCGTTGACATAGACTGCGGCATCCGATGCCAGGAACACGGCGGCCCCTGCGATGTCTTTTGCGTCGCCCCAGCGGCCCGCCGGAATGCGCGACAGGATGTCCGCAGAACGCTTCGGATCAGCCCGGAGTGCGTCGGTGTTGGCGGTAACGATGTAACCCGGCGCGATGGCATTGACGCTCACGCCCTTCGCTGCCCATTCGTTCGCCAGTGCCTTGGTAAGTCCTGCGACCGCGTGCTTGGAGGCAGCATAGGCCGGCACGCGGATGCCGCCCTGGAAACTGAGCAGCGAGGCAATGGTCACGATGCGGCCGTGGCCGCGCGCGGTCATCACTTTGCCCGCCGCCTGCGTCAGCCGCCAGACGGCGTCGAGATTGGTGCTGATCACGGCCGACCAATCGTCTTCGGAGTAGTCCACCGCATCGGCGCGGCGGATGATGCCGGCGTTGTTGACGAGGATGGCGAGGGGACCAAGTTCAAACTCAACCTTCGCCACGAGCGCAGACATCGCGGCGGCATCCATCGCCGAGAGATCGGCGGGAAGCTCGAGCGCACGCCGACCGGTGGCGCGAATGGCGGCAAGCGCCTCGGTGCCCGGGCTGCGGTTCACGGTGATCGCAACATCTGCCCCCGCTTCGGCCAACGCCACGGCACAGGCCATGCCGATGCCGGTCGCGCCCCCGGTGACGAGGGCGACGCGGCCTTCAAGCGAAAAGGGATGCGTGGCGGCCATGGCGTCAGACCAGTCCGACCATCTTCTGCACCCAGCCGGTCTTGGGATCCATCGAGACGCCCTGTGCACGGCCATCGCCCGCAAGCGCCCAGAGGTAGTAGCTGTGGCTACCGGGTGCCGCCACATAAGTGTGGTAACCGTTCGGCATGGCGATCACGGTGTCGTCGGTGACGCGATGCGTCAGGTCGTAACCATGCTCCGGCGAATAATGCTGCACGAGGCCGTAGCCATCCGCCGACGAGTTGCGGAAATAATAGATTTCCTCGTGAAACTTTTCGCCGCCGGCTTCCGTCTCGTGCTTGTGGGCCGGATAGGTGGACCAGTTGCCCGACGGCGTGATCGTCTCGCCGACCATCAGCTTCGATGCCGGGCGACCATCCGGCTCGGTCAGGATCAGGCGGAAGTTGCGGCTGAAGTTCAGTGTGCCCCACTGCCCCGTGCTGACCTGCGCCGGCAACACCTCATAGGGCGCGGTGTCGAGCGTTGACGGCGCGGTCGGCAGCGCCGCCTCCATGTTGGTCAGCGCTTCGACCACGACGTCCTGTCCGCGCGGGCAATAGACACTGTGGGGCAGGCCGGCGAAGACATTGTCGCGGCCACCGACGGTGGCGAACACCTGGCCACCCACGGTGATCTTTGCCTTGCCGGAGAGCATCACGAGGACACCCTCACGCGCCGCATCGAGTGCGAAGGCATGGCTCTCGCCTTTTGCGAGGCGAAGCACGAAGAAATCCAGCAGGTCGCAGGGATTGGATGCAATGCGCGTCATTCCCTTGCTCTTGGGGAAGGCCGAAAAACACGAGTTGAAATTGAACGACGCCATTTCAGTCTCCGCAAGGCCATTGCCTGTGGCCGGTTCTGCACTCTCTATGCAAAATCCGCAGAACACGTCAACGCAATTTGCATGATCATGCACTATTTCTATTTGATTTTGCGCCAGCGACAGATCAGCAGGCGACGCCGGAACTCCCGCGCCGCACCAGCTGCGTCGCCACCTCAATGCGTAGCGCCGGTGCCTCCGGCTCCCGCGCCCGCTCCAGCAGACGACGAACCGCCAGCACGCCAAGGTGTCGCCGGTCGATGGCAATGGTGGACAAAGGCGGCGTCGTGAGTGATGCGACCGGCAGATCGTCGAAGCCGATAATCGAGACATCGTCGGGTGCCTTGAGATGCAGGTCAGCAAGCGCGCCGAGGCAGGCGACAGCGAGCAGGTCCACGGTACAGAAGATGGCCGTCGGCTTGCGCGGGCCGGCAAGCAGTTTCCGCAGTGTTTCGCGCGTCTCCTCCGGCGGAGTGCTCATGGCGAGGATCACGCGGTCGTCGTCATGGGCCACGCCGCCCAGCAGGCGGAACTGATTGGCGAAACTCGACGCCCGCCGCTGGATCGTGGCGCGGTTCGATGACATGAGGATGGCTGCGCTCTCATGGCCTAACCTCCTGAATTCCCTGGCCGCTGCCGCGCCGCCACCGGCATTGTCGGGCAACAGGACATCATAGCGGTCGGCAATGACATCGTTGTTGAGCGCCAGCACCGGGAAGCCCTTGTCGACGAAGCTCTCGATGAAAGCCTCGTCATCGATGGACTGGAAAATGACACCGGTTCGCCCCTGTCCGCCGATGGACGCCGTGAGCCCGGAGGACATCGCGCCGGTGGCGGCAGGCAGGCAGTTGAACTCCAGTCCATGAGCCTGCGCCTCGTCGCGCGCACCGGCCAGCACCTCGGTCGGGAAACGCCCCGCAAGCGCCCCGAAATCCTGCAGCCGGCTGAAAAAAATCACACGCTCCAGCGGCCCGATTGCACGGCGCGCCCGGCCGCCATAGCCCATGCGTGCCGCGAGCGCCTGGATGGAGCGGGTCACTTCGTCGCTGATGCCAGGCGCGCCGGAGAGCACGCGCGACACGGTGCTGACGGACACGCCCGCTTCCTTTGCCACATCGGCGAGACGCACTTTCGCGGCGAGGTCGGTCATTGAAAGCCCCAGATCTTGCGGGTCTCCTATGCAAAAAATGCAATTATTTTGCAAGGGCAATTTTTTGCATCACGAATTTCGAGACAGAAGCGATTGAAGGCTTCAGCCTGTAGTCCGCAGCTTCGCCAAAGCCCCCGCCACATCAGGCGGCGACACCCAAAGCTTCTCGCCCTCCACCGCATCCGGCACGCCGAGCACGGCCATGGCCAGCCAATGCTCACCAGCTGCCAGGCTCTGCTCCAGCTTCGGCACCACCGTGCGTCGCCAGATAAGGTTGGTGCCGGGCAATGCCACGGTGAGGCGCGCGGCGCGCTGACCCGAAGGATCGTGCAGGCCGCAGAACCCGTGCCGGGTCTTGATGAAGGGGGGCGCATCGATGGTGCGCTTGTTCCAGACATCGGCGGGTGCCTCGTCGTCGTCCACCGGCACGGAGAAGCCGGCATCCTGGGTGAGCAGCGGGCGTGGCGTTGTGATCTTGTGGATGCGGATATGCCATGCGCCGGCCGGCATCAGCCAGGTGCTGACAGTCACGTCGGCCCACGGCCGCCAGCAGGAACGGGCGCAAGTCTCGGTCAGTTCCCATTTCACATGCTTCTCGCGCACGCGGATGTGCAAGCCGTCGTCCGAAAGCGTCAGCATCGAGTCGCCCACATGGGCATCGAGATAGGGCATGGATTCGACGCTGAAGCCAAAATGCGTCGAGTAAGCGAACTTCGCGTATTTCTCGGTGCCGCCGCGGTGCGTCAGGTTTTCCTGACCGGTCACGAGCGCCACCACATGGCCGTGGCCGCGCTGCAGCAGCATACCGGCATCGGGTACCGGGATCGTCTTCTCCGTCCTGTCGGGCGCGGCCTCCTTTGCGGTCCAGAAAGGATGCGTCTCGGGCAAGGCCAGCGGCAGCGCCGCCTTCAGCGCCCAGGCGGGCGAGCCCGGCGAATTGTATTGCTCGCTCATCAGCATGTTGGGATAGGCAAAGCCGATGTTCAGCACACCGTCACGGTCGGCGATGGGCTTGTCGGCCCACCAGCGCATGTGGCGCAGCACGATGCCCTTCATCGCGCCGTAGGGGATGGCTTCCACGCCGGCAAAGGCCAGCGCACCGAAGAACCCGGCGGGCGCGAAGCGATAGGCCATGCTGCGGCCGAAAGGCAGGGCTGCCCCATCCGGCGCGAAAGTCGCAGCGTACACGGGCGCAAAAAGCGCCGCGCGCTCGCGAAAGGTCGCCGCCCGCTCCGGGTCGGCATCACCGGCAAGCGCGGCGTAGATCAGGCCGTAGTAATGCATCGCGAACGCGATGTAGTGATCGCGCTGGCCCGGTCGCCCATCATAGTACCAGCCGTTTTTCAGGTACCAGCCGTCGATCTTGGCAAAGGAACGGGCTGACGCCGCATCGTCATGGGGCGCATCAACGGCCTTGAGGCCGAGGTTCACCATCACCCGGAAGAACTGCCAGTTATTCTGGTTGGGCTCCTTGTGGTTGATCTGGCCGAGCCAGGCGGCGATGGCCTGCCGGTCGCGGATGCAGAAATGATTCCAGACCCTGTCCTTCAGCAGCGCCAGCGTCAGGCCGAGTGCCGCCATCTCGACAAGCCGCTGGTCGCCGTCCACCACCTCGCCCCAGTACTCGGGATGACGCGGATCGCAGCCATGGGCGATGCCGCAGATCAGCCGGTCCAGTCCCGGCGCTTCACCGCCGCCGGCGGCAAGGGGTGCAAGACCCCATAGCAGCCGGGCCATACCTTCCATTTCCGAAGCGCTCTCAGAGTATCGCACCGATTGCGACGAGAGCCTTAGCCGCGCGCCGCCGGGCGAAAGGTGCGCAAGGGCAGGCCTTGTCAGCGTGCGGACGGCGTTGGCCAGATCAGCGCGCGCGAGGAAAGGATTTCCCGCAAGGGGCTTTTCATTGACTTCGATCATGCGGGAATGGCTTTGCGACACTTTCGTGAACATCGGCGCGCCTTCCCTAACGCAAGTTGGCGCATTGTCCAGTCGTGCAAGCGTGCAAGATGGCTTAGGCGCTGATCTTTCAGGCGAACTTGCACTAATTTGCATGAAGCCATGGCTTGAAGCCGGCACAGAACTTCTCCAGATGGTTTCCCAAGTCTGGCGAAAGTCCGGAATTTGACAGGGAAACGCGCATCATGAAGCCCCAGAACACAAACGCAGAAGCCGCGCTCGACCGCCGCCAGTTGGTGGCCGGTGGCCTGACACTCGCCGCTGCCGCACTCGTGCCCGGCACGGCTTTGGCCCTACAGGCCGCCGAACTCGAAGCACTGGTGAAAGACGGCAAGCTGCCGGCGCTCGCCGAGCGAATGCCAAAGAACCCGCTGGTGCTGCAGCCCATCGAGCGCGTCGGCCGCTATGGCGGCACCTGGCGCAGCTTCGTCATCGGCTCAGGCGACCGGGTGGCGCTGATAAAGACCGTTGGCTACGAGCACCTGGTGCGCTGGTCGCCTGACTGGAAGTCGGTGATGCCCAATCTGGCCGAAAGCTGGGAGGCGCTGGACGCCGGCCGCCGCTACCGCTTCAAGCTGCGGGAGGGCGTGCGCTGGTCGGATGGCACGCCTTTCACCTCGGAGGACGTCGCCTTCTTCATCACCGATGTGCTGGGTGTGCCAGAACTGCGCGTGCTGCCACCGCCCTATCTTTCGGCCGGCAACCAACGGCCAGTCGCGGAAATCCGGGGGCCGTATGAGCTCGACATCGTCTTTGCCGAACCCAACGGCATGTTCATCCCGCTGCTGGCCCACGCGGTGTCGGACGAATTGACCAAATGCCCGGCGGCCTATGCCAAGCGCTTCCACATCAAGCATAACCCGCAGGCGAACGAACTCGCCAAGCAGGCGGGTCTCGCCGGCTGGACGGATCTCTTCCGGCTGCGCGTCGTGGACCGCGATGCGCGCTGGCGCTTCCTCGACATGCCGACGCTGCACCCATGGATGCAGGCCATCGCCTATGACGGATCGAGCGACCGACTCGTGTTTCGCCGCAACCCATTCTACTGGAAGGTCGATACGGCCGGAAACCAGCTGCCCTACATCAACGAGGTGCATTTCCAGATCCTCAAGGACCGCCAGGTGGCGATCCTCAAGGCGATTTCGGGCGAGACCGATTTCCAATCACGCCGCCTTGAGGAACCAAAAGACCGGCCGGTGATCGTCGAGAACCAGCGGCGCGGCCGCTATGTGCTGCATGAGCGCATCCCGGAGTTCATGAACACAGCTGTTTTCTTTTTTAATCTGACTAGCCGCGACGACAAGAAGCGCGCGTTGTTCAATCGGAAGGAATTCCGCATCGCGATCTCCCATGCGCTAAACCGCCCCGAGATGGTGGACGCACTCTTCGTGGGCCAGGGCGAGCCTTGGCAAGCAGCCCCCCGGCCGGAATCGAAATTCTATGACGAGGGGCTGGCAAAGCAGTTTACCGAGCATTCACCGGCAAAGGCGAATGCCATGCTC
>JBOFUS010000093.1:0-8117 GCA_051652685.1 Beijerinckiaceae bacterium | reverse complement strand
CGATGAAACCGGCCAGCGCTGCGCCGAAGCGGAGATCAGTGCCCATCGCCCGGTGTTTAGCTGCGAAAGCTTCGGAGACAGCAGGCGAAACCGCACGGCCCATGACGCGCGGCGCGGTCTCGACCACCGTCACCTGCTTCCCCGCCTTCGCGGCGACGGCCGCGAACTCAAGCCCGATGAAGCCAGCGCCAATAACTGCGACAGCAGAGCCAGCGGCCAGCCGCGCCTTCAGTTGTTCAGCATCGGCCAGATCACGCAGGCTCAGCACGCCGTCGAGATCGACGCCAGGCAACGCCAGCGGGCGTGCCCGTGCGCCGGTGGCCAGCACCAGCGCGTCATAGGCAAGCACGCCGCCATCGGCCAGACGAACGGTCTTTGCGCGCGCATCGATCTCCGTTGCCTTGCAGCCCGGATGCAGATCGATGCGGTTGTCGGCGTAAAAGGCCTGACCGCGCAGGACGAGCCCCTCTGCCGTCGTCTCGCCTTTCAGGAATGCTTTCGACAAGGGAGGGCGCTGATAGGGCTGAAAGCTCTGCCCATCAACAAGATGGATCTCGCCAGTGAAACCCTCCTCGCGCAAGGATGCAGCGGCCTGCACCCCTGCATGCCCCGCGCCCAGCACCACGACCCGATCAAGCTTCGTCATACAGCTATCGTGGCATGGCGGGCCCTGCCGCGCCAAGTACGGCCGTTCAAGCGTTATGGCGCTTGAGGACTTCCGCCGCGACAGCCTCCGGGGTGATGCCAAAATGCTTGTAAAGTTCCTTGTAGGGAGCCGAGGCACCAAAGCCGCTCATGCCGACGAAGCCGCCATCAGGGCCAACCACCGCATCCCAGCCAAAGCGCACGCCCGCTTCCACTGCGACCTTGATCTTTGCCTTGCCCATGATCTCTGCGCGAACATCCTCCGGCTGCTGCAGGAAGAGTTCCAGCGCAGGCACGGAGACGACGCGGGCGGACACACCCTTCTCGGCCAGCAGCTTGCGCGCCGCCATGGCAAGTTCGACCTCTGAACCCGAAGCGAAGAGCGTGGCTTTAGCGGGGCCGTCCGCGCCGCCGGCAAGCTCGTAGGCTCCGGTGGACAGCATGTTCCTGCGGCTGTCCTGCAGGCGCAGCTGCGGCAGGTTCTGCCGCGTCAGCACCAGGATCGTCGGCCCATCGGTGCGCGACAGCGCCAGTTCCCAGGCCTCCGACGTCTCGACCGCATCACAGGGCCGGAAGGTGCGCAGGTTCGGCATGGCGCGCAGTGCCGCCAGATGCTCGACGGGCTGATGCGTCGGGCCATCTTCGCCCAGACCAATGGAATCGTGGGTCATCACATAGATCACCGGCGCGCCCATGAGTGCCGAGAGGCGGATGGCAGGACGGCAATAGTCGGTAAACACGAAGAAGGTGCCACCGGCCGGAACCAGCCCGCCATGCAGCGCCATCCCGTTCATGGCCGCAGCCATCCCGTGCTCGCGGATGCCATAGTGGACGTAGCGGCCCTTCCAGGATTTCGCCGAGATCGCCTCGAAGCCCTTGGCCTTGGTGTTGTTCGAACCCGTCAGATCGGCCGAGCCGGAAATCAGCTCCGGCACCGCCTCGAAGGCAACGTCGAGCGCCATTTCCGACGACTTGCGCGAGGCAACCGTGACCGGGTTGGCGATCAGGCCGCGCCTTTGCGCGGCAAAGGCCTTCACCATGCCGGCTGGCCGCTCGCCCGCCATGCGGCGCTCGAACTCTCCGCGCTTGCGGGCCGACATGGCCTCCATGCGCGTGTTCCAGGCCGCATGCTCGGTCGCCGCGCGTCCGCCAGCGGCACGCCAGAGCTTCAAAGCCTCGGGATCGACCGCAAAAGGTGCGGCCGGCAGGCCCAGCGCCGCACGGGAGGCGATGGCTTCCTCCAGCCCCAGCGGCTCACCGTGGACCTTGTGCGTGCCGGCTTTCTTTGGTGAACCGAAGCCGATCACCGTCTTGCAGGCGATGAGCGTGGGCCGGTTGGAAGCCTTCGCGGCCGTGATGGCAGCATCAAGCGCCGCAGCGTCATGTCCGTCGACGCGGACGGCCCGCCAACCGGCGGACTGGAAACGCTTCAGCTGGTCCACCGAGTCCGACAGCGACACCGCGCCATCGATGGAGATACCGTTGTCGTCCCACAACACGATCAACTTGTTGAGCTTCAGGTGGCCGGCCAGTGCAATCGCTTCCTGGCTGATGCCTTCCATCAAGTCGCCGTCGGAGGCGATGACGTAGGTGAAGTGATCCACCGCCTTGCGGCCGAATTCCTGCTGCAGCTTCCGCTCCGCCATCGCAAAGCCGACGGATGTGGCCAGCCCCTGGCCGAGCGGCCCGGTCGTCATCTCGACACCGGGTGTATGGCGATACTCGGGATGTCCCGGCGTCAGCGAATGCATCTGGCGGAAGCGCTTGATCTCCTCGATGGTGACTTCCTTGATGCCGGACAAATGCAACAGCCCGTAGATCAACATCGAGGCATGGCCGGCCGAGAGAATGAACCGGTCGCGGTCTGCCCAGGTTGGTGCGGCAGGGTCAAACTTGAGATGCCGGCTCCAGAGCACTGTCGCCACGTCGGCAAGGCCCATGGGCGCGCCGGGATGCCCGGACTTCGCCTGCTCGACGGCGTCGATGGCGAGGCCACGCAGGGCATTCGCCATCAGCTGATGTTCGCGGGAGTTAGGCATGGCAGGACCGGCTTCCTGGGATGAGCCCGGTCCGAGCGCCGGGCGCTCAGCCCATACGCGCCGCGACCAGCTTGCGCAATTCGCCAAGATCGGCAGCAAACAGCCTGATGCCTTCGGCGAGCTTCTCTGTCGCCATCGCGTCGGCGTTGTGCTGGTAGCGGAAAGCTGCTTCGGTAAGCCGGGCGGGCGCGGACGAATGCGCGAAGGCCGCAGGGTCGAGCGCACGGGGGAGCGCGCCGTCCTCAGCTGCCAGGGCATCCAGCAGCTGCGGGCTGATGGTCAACCGGTCGCAGCCGGCAAGCGCGGCAATCTGCCCCGTGTTGCGGAAAGAAGCGCCCATGACGACGGTCGCGAAGCCATGCGTCTTGTAGTGGGCATAGATTCGCCGCACCGAAAGAACGCCCGGATCGGTCTCGGCCGCGTAGCTCTGCCCGGTTGCCTTGACGTGCCAGTCCATGATGCGGCCAACGAAGGGCGAGATGAGAAAGACTCCGGCCTCGGCACAGGCGACCGCCTGGGCGAAAGAAAACAGCAGTGTCAGGTTGCAGTTGATGCCTTCCTTTTCCAGCTTCTCCGCCGCGCGGATACCCTCCCATGTGGCGGCAAGCTTGATCAGGATGCGGTCACGCGGAATGCCACACCGCTCATAGGCACGGATGATGGCGCGGCCTTTCGCGATGCAGGCGCGCGTGTCGAAGGAGAGGTCCGCGTCCACCTCGGTCGAGACGCGGCCAGGAATCAGCTTCACGAGTTCCGCACCGATATTGACAGCGATACGGTCGCAGGCGGCCGCCACGCGCACCTCGGCAACACCGGCCTTCCGGCTGGCAAAGCGCACAGCCTCTTCCACCAGATGGGCATAGTCCGGCTTCTGCGCGGCCTTGAGAATCAGTGATGGATTGGTCGTGCAATCCTCGGGGCGGAACTTGCGGATAAGATCGATGTCGCCGGTGTCGGCAACGACGGTCGTCATCTTGCGCAGCTGATCAAGCTTGCTTGTCATCGGTCGCTCCCTACTGGCTGGCCCAGATGATCCGCGCCATCCAGGCGAGACGCTCCGTCGGGATCACGATATCCTCGTGCGCCGGGTTAAGCGAGCGCAGCTCGACCGTCTTCGCCGTCTGCCGCTTCAGCTCCTTGGCCAGAACTTCGCCGTCGAGCGTCTTGACCACCACACGGTCACCGACGCGTACACCTTCGTTGGGCGCGACGATCAACCGGTCGCCGTCTCGGTAAAGCGGCATCATCGAATCGCCCGTCACCTCCAGAGCATAGGCCTGGGTGTCGGAAATGCCGGGAAAATTGACCTCGTCCCAGCCGGAACCCGCAGGATAGCCACCGTCGTCGAAGAAACCGCCGGAACCCGCCTGCGCATAGCCGATCAGCGGCATGGCCTGCTGCGGCCGCGCCTGGCCCGCGCTGATCAGCGCCAGAAATTCGTCAACCGACGCTCCGGTCGCGTCCAGGACCTTGGCCACCGATTCCGTCGATGGCCAGCGCAAATGCCCGTCGGCGGCGGTGCGCTTTGACTTGTTGAACGACGTCGGATCAAGGCCGGCCTTCTTGGCGAGGCCAGAGGCGGACAAGCCGTAACGGGCGGCGAGACCATCGATGGCCCGCCAGATCTGGTCATGTGTGAGCTTTGGCATAAGCGCCTCCCCCGTCGGGCTGAGAGGACATAGGATAGTCGTCCTTAACACGCAAGAACATTAGGACGCAAGGCGCATAATGCGGAATCGAACCATCGTTCCGCCCCACTTCCGATCTTGCCTCTTCCCCGATCCGTCAGCTACCCCGGACGGCAGACGGCAAGGAGCCCCCTACGATGCTCATTTACAAGATCAGTCCGCGCGCGGCATGGGAAGCGGCTCAAAGCGCCGGCGTCTTCACCGGCGCGCCGGTTGATATCGCGGACGGCTACATCCATTTCTCGGCGACACATCAGGTGCGCGCGACGGCGGAGCGGCATTTTCACGGGATTCCCGACCTCGTGCTGGCCAGCATCGACGCCGGTGCGCTGGGTGAAGCGTTGCGCTGGGAAACGTCGCGCGGCGGCGATCTCTTTCCCCATCTCTATGGCCACCTGCCCATGACAGCGGTGCGCGAGGTGCGCGATCTGCCGCTCGATGGCATGGGCATCCCGGTCGTCCCTGACCTGCCCCAGGATTTGCCGATCCTGCCGGAAGAACGGCCTTGATCGGCCCTCTGTTCCAGCTCGCCCGCCCCTTCCTGCACGGGCTGGATGCGGAAACCGCGCACAAAGCGACCCTCGCCGCACTGAAGTTGGCACCGCTGCCTTTGCCGGAGCCGGACCCGGCTTCCGCTGGTGTCGAGGCTTTCGGCATTCATTTTCCGAACCGGCTGGGGCTTGCAGCGGGATTCGACAAGAACGCCGAAGTGCCGGATGCGCTGCTGCGCCTTGGCTTCGGCTTCGTCGAAGTGGGTGGCGTGACGCCCCGGCCGCAGCCAGGCAATGCCCGCCCGCGCGCTTTCAGGCTGGCAGCGGATGAAGCCGTGATCAACCGCTATGGTCTCAACAGCGATGGCATGGATGCCGTGCAACAGAGGCTGGCGGCGCGCCGCCAGCGTCCCGGAATCATCGGCGTCAATGTCGGCCCCAACAAGGATTCCGGGGACCGTATCGCGGATTACGTGGCTCTGGTGCGCTGCTTCGCATCAAGCGTCGACTACATCAGCCTCAACGTCTCTTCGCCCAACACGCCCGGACTGCGGGACATGCAGGGTCGCGCTGCGTTGGATGCACTGCTTGGCCGCGTTCTCGATGCGCGTGCTGCGATTCCGGGCAAGCCGATCCCGCTGCTCCTCAAGATTGCACCGGATGTGAGCCTCGGTGAACTCGATGACATCGTGTCCCTCGCCATAGCGCGTGGCATGGACGGCATGATCGTCGGCAACACCACGTTGTCACGGCCTGACACACTGAAGGAAGCGGTTCTGGCGCAGGAGACAGGTGGACTCTCCGGCAAGCCGCTTTTCGAGCGCTCGACGCAAGTGCTGAAGGAGACTGCACTGCGCGTGGAGGGCCGCTTTCCGCTTGTCGGTGTCGGCGGTATCGACAGCGCCGCAAGCGCCCGCGCCAAGATCGAAGCAGGCGCAACGCTGGTGCAGCTTTACACCGGGCTGGTATTCAAGGGGCCAGGCCTGATCGGAGACATCCGCCACGCATTGCGCGGCGGTTGACACATGACGGCTACTTTCGACCTGCCAACAGCCGGGTAAGCAGAAAGATCGGCACGACGATCACCGCGCCATAAAGCGCAAATTCGCCGACCGTGCGCACCGCATCCCAGCCGCTGCCGATCAATTCGCGCATCATGCGCGCGATGGCGTTGAACAGGGAAGCGGGCGAAAGGCCCGCGAAATGCAGCAACGCACCCACGATGACCGAGACGATCACCAGCTTGATGGCGACGGAAACGGGGTTACCGCCCAGCAGGCGGCTGATGGCATCGTTGCTCATGGGGCTCCGGTGTTACGCCGCCGTCAGGGGCAGCGCTTCCCGGTCAGCCTACGCGATGGGCATCCTGGAGGAAAGCCGGCATTGCGCCCGCGCTCTTCAGCGCCTGACCGGCCATCTTGGCGGCCTGGGCGGCGGAGGCGACGGCAGGAATGCCGATGGCGCGATAGAAACGGGTGAGCTCTTCGCGGCTGGCGAGACGCTCTGTGGCGGTTTGGTACGACGAACGGTCCGTCGGCATGATAAAAACTTCAATCCTTTCTTGCGCCGGTTGCAAGGTGTTGGCGCTGGCATCGCCATGCTTGGCGATGATCATCTTCAAACGGATCCTGACGGCGGAAATAAGGCCGAAAGCACGCTTGAATTGAAACCTATTCATAACGCACGAAATGTTAACCTTGGATTAATCTTGTCTCATCGCCAAAATACGCTTTCTTTCTGTGTTGAGCGCAAAAAATGTGCGCTACCGCCATCGCCTCTTTCCGTCCCCTCGCCCCTCCGTTATACCGCGCCGCCGAGAGAGAACGAGATGATGACGCGAGTGCCCATGCCCATCACCCTTCCCGACGTGCACACGCAGGCCGAGACGCTGGTTCAGGCGCTGCCGCACCTGCAGAAATACGATCAGCACACCGTCGTGGTGAAATACGGCGGCCATGCCATGGGCGACCGCGCAGCGGCGGAGGATTTTGCCGAGGACATCGTGCTGCTCGAGCTTGCGGGCGTGAAGCCCATCGTGGTGCACGGCGGCGGACCGCAAATCGGCAAGATGCTGGAAAAGCTCGGCATTCGGAGCGAATTCCAGGCAGGCCTGCGCGTCACGGACGCTGCCACGGTCGAGATCGTCGAGATGGTGTTGGCCGGCTCCATCAACAAGCAGATCGTCAGCTGGATCAGCGCCGAGGGCGGCAAGGCCATCGGGCTTTGCGGCAAGGACGGCAACATGGTTGTGGCCGAGAAGGTGCGCCGCACCGTAAAGGACCCTGATTCCCTGATCGAGCGCGAGATTGATCTCGGCTTCGTGGGTGACCCCAAGCACGTCAACCGCGAAATTCTCGACGCCGTTCTCAAGGCCGAGCTCATCCCGGTGCTGGCCCCCGTCGCCAGCGGCGAGGACGGCGCGACCTACAACGTCAACGCTGACACTTTCGCAGGTGCCATTGCCGGCGCCATGAAGGCCAAGCGCCTGCTGCTGCTAACCGATGTGCCCGGCGTGCTCGACAAGGACAAGAAGCTGATCCCCGAGCTGACCATCGACGACTGCCGCCGGCTGATCGCCGACGGCACGGTGACCGGCGGCATGATCCCCAAGATCGAGACCTGCATCTATGCACTGGAGCGCGGCGTCGAGGCCGTCGTCATCATGGACGGCAAGGTGCCTCACGCGGTGCTGCTGGAGCTGCTGACGGATCACGGCGCGGGAACAATGATCCGGCGCTGACCATCACCATGCGGTCCTCCCTGCCCTTGACGTTGGGCGGGGCGGTGCCGATCTATCGCGACCCTCATGGTGACGCGATGCTATTGAAAGATGATGTTCAACCCCTGCCCGCGCCCGGCACAGGGTTCGGCCATGTCGATACCTGGGTCTTCGATCTCGACAACACGCTCTATCCGCCCGACAGCGCGCTCTGGCCGCAGATCGACGATCGCATCACCGCCTATGTGATGGAGCTTTACGGGCTCGACGGCCTCGCCTCGCGCGCGCTGCAGAAGCATTTCTACAAGCACCACGGCACGACGCTGAAGGCGCTGATGGACAATGACGCCATCGACACTGATGATTTCCTGCATTTCGTGCATGACATCGACCGCAGTTCCCTTCTCCCCAACCTGCCGCTTCGCGCGGCCATCGATGCGCTGCCCGGCCGCAAGCTGATCCTGACCAACGGTTCCGTACGCCATGCCGAGGACACGACACGGGCGCTGGGCATCGATGATCTGTTCGAGGCGAT
>JBOFUS010000092.1:0-12286 GCA_051652685.1 Beijerinckiaceae bacterium | reverse complement strand
TGCCTCGCCGACATCGACCCGGCAAACTCCATTCCGCCGCTGACGCCCTATGTGGCAATGCGCGTGGGTTCCGTGCCACTGCTGCCCTACACGCATCCGGGCTCGACCGACGTCGTGCCGCTGATCGAGACGGCGGCGGCAGCCCATGCTGCGGTGCTGCTGGAGAACCACGGACCCGTTGTCACCGGCCCGACGCTGGAGGCAGCCGTCTTTGCGGCCGAAGAGCTGGAGGAGACGGCAAAGCTTGCGATCCTGACCCATGGACGCAAGGTCCGGCTGCTGTCGGATGCCACCGTGGCGGAGTTGAATGTGCTCTACCGGTTGCGATGAGCTGAGGGCCTAAGCCGCATGGCGGGGTGCTATGACTGACAGGTCAACGGTCTCTTCTGCGCGTCTCAGATCATAGCGACTCTGCATATTCATGAACCATTGGGGATCGACATCGAAGAAGCATCCAAGCCTGAGTGCAACGGTCGCTGTCATGTTCTGACGCCCGCGTGCAATCTCGTTGATGCGGCTACGCGGGACGCAGATTGCCTTGGCCAGCGCATAGGCCGACAGGCCCATTGGCTCCATGAACTCTGTCTTGAGAACCTCGCCCGGGTGCGGGACCGGTAGCCGACCGCTAGTGGTAGTCGCAGAATTCGACGTCATGAGCATCCCCCTCTCGCCAGATGAAACAGATGCGCCACTGATCATTGACGCGGATCGAATATTGGCCAGCGCGATCACCCTTCAGTGGTTCAAGCCTGTTGCCAGGTGGAACGCGGAGATCCTCCAGCCTCGTCACGGTATCGATCAGGAACAGCTTTACAATCGCGCGCCTTGCTACATCCGCCGGAACAGCCTTCGCTGGGAATCCGCGATGGAGGTCTTCCGTCAGGCGATTCCTGAAACTTTTGATCACGGATTTGAACGTACTAGAAATTTGTACGCTTTTCAAGATGCAAGTCTGCCACGCCGCAGCCTGGGCTTGATCCCGCAGAGTGAAACATGACAGCTTGCGCGAGGGAGGAAAAATCGATGGCGGGCAAGAAGAAGAGCGACAGCAAAACGACATCGAAGCCAAAGAAGGCGCACGCCGTGGCGATCGTTACGGGCGACGCCGCCTCCCGCCCTGCCACACAGCCCAAGGTGCTGATCGCGGGCGCAGGCATCGGAGGACTGACCCTCGCGCTCATGCTCCATCGCCGCGGGATCTCCTGCCGGCTCTACGAGCAGGCGTCGGAGGTGCGCGAAGTGGGCGTGGGCATCAACACGCTGCCCCACGCCATCCGCGAGCTGGCCGATCTCGGCCTGCTGCCTGCACTCGATGCCGTTGGTGTCCGCACGCAGGAGCTGATCTACATGAACCGCTCCGGCCAGACGGTCTGGCGCGAATCACGCGGGATTGCCGCCGGCTTCGACGCGCCGCAGTTCTCGATTCATCGTGGCCGGCTGCAGAAGGTCATCCACGACGCCGTTGTTGATCGGTTGGGGCCGGATACCATTGTCACCGGACGGCGGCTGGAGGGGTTCATCCAGGACGATGGTGGCGTGACGGCCAAGTTCCGCGACAGCCGCGATGACGGCCACGGCGAGACGGTGCGGGCCGAGGTGCTGGTGGGCGCGGACGGCATCCACTCCCTGGTCCGCGAACACTACCACCCACATCAGGGCCCCCCCTCTTGGAACGGCGTGATGATGTGGCGGGGCGCGGCGGATTTCCCGGCTTTCATGGGCGGCCGCAGCATGATCATCGCCGGCGGAATGGCAGCGAAGCTGGTGCTTTACCCCATCGGCCCCGGCCGCACGGCCGAGAGCCGGCTCACCAATTGGGTCGTCACGGCGCGGCTTGGCGACCAGCCGCATCCGCCGGGCAAGGAAAGCTGGTCGCGGCGCGGGCGGCTGGACGAGGTGCTGCCCTATGCGCGCCGCTTCGACATTCCGGGCTTCGACGTGATCTCGCTGATCCGCGCCACGGAAAGCTTCTACGAGTACCCGATGTGCGACCGTGAACCGTTGCCGCGCTGGACCCATGGCCGGGTCACGCTGCTGGGCGACGCTGCGCATCCGATGTACCCGGTCGGCTCCAATGGTGCCAGCCAGGCAATCCTTGACGCGCGGATGTTCGCCGACAGCCTCGCCGCTGCAGACCATCCGTATCAGGGTCTCGCCGCCTACGAGGCCGACCGCCTGCCAAAGACAGCCGAGATCGTCGCGCTCAACCGCAAGGGTGGGCCTGAGCGTGTCATCGACGAGGTTGAGAAACTGGCACCCGCCGGCTTCAGCGACGTGGAGCGTGTGCTCTCGCACGACGAGCGCAAGGCCATCGTGCGCGGATATGCGAGCAAGGCGGGGTTCGCGCTGGCCCAGGTGGGGCGGTGAAGGTCTAGCGCCGGCCGATACCGTGATTGCGGGCACGGTTCCAACAGTTCGATGTCGATACGAAGATTGACTGTTGGAACACCCTTGCTCGCGCGGTTCCAACAGTTTATCCATAAAAGCATCTTTAACTGTTGGAACTCCGATGCAATCGCTCAATGCCGACCAGCGCCGGGAGACGGTGAATGCGCGGCAACGCCACGAAGCCTATGTAGAGGCCCGGGCGCGGCTGCGGCGGACACGAGGCTCCATGGTCTGGAGCGACACCAAAGGTATCTCCTACCTCCTGCACAGCTTCTACGATGATCAGGGCGGGCCGCGCCGGCAAAAGTCGCTGGGCCCACGCTCGGATGCAACCGAGGCTATCCTTGCGGCTTTCGAAAAATCCCGCGACGAAGCCCGCGACCGGCACGATGCAGCAAAGGCAGCGCTTACACGGCAGGCCGCGATCAACCGGGCGCTCGGCCTCGGCCGCGTGCCGTCGCTCGCCGGACGCATCCTGCGTATGCTCGAACAAACCGGCCTGCTCGGTGCACAGCTCCGCATCGTCGGCACGCATGCTCTCTACGCCTATGAGGCAGCGGCGGGCGCGATGTTCGACGCTGGGCTCGCCGCCACGCAAGACATCGACCTTCTTTTTGACAGCCGTCGCGCGCTTTGTCTTGTGGCGCGGGAAGGGCTGGTGGAATCCGGGCTTCTGCAACTGCTCAAGCGGGTGGATCGCTCCTTCGAGCGCACGCGGCAGACCTTCCGCGCGGTCAACGATGAAGGCTATGCTGTCGATCTCATCAAACCAATGCGCGATCCTCCCCGGCGCGCCGATCGGAACACGCTTTCTGCGGATATGGAAGACCTTACGGCGGTCGAGATCAACGGCCTCATCTGGCTGGAGAATGCCCCCGCTTTCGATGCCGTCGCCATCGATGAAACAGGGATGCCGTGCCGCATTTCTACGGTCGATCCGCGCGTTTTCGCCGCGCACAAGCTTTGGGTCAGCTGTCAGCTGGACCGAAACCCGGTACAGAAAGATCGCGACGCCGCCCAGGCGCGCGCTGTGGCGGCATTGACGCGCGAAGCATTTCCGCACCTGCCCTTTGTCGTCGAAGAGTTGAGCGTGCTTCCGCGCGCGGTGGTGGAGGCTGCCGCCGGGCTATTCGAAGTCTGAAGTATCGTCAGGCGACCTGTCCAGGTTCGCCCCGGCTCAAACCTCTTCCTCGCTCACAGCCTCGCACCAAGGCTGCAGCGGCTCCACCGCGCCATGGTTGACGTCGCCCTGACGTATCACGCAGTTCGCCATGGTGTAGGGGTTCGAGTAAACGACTGGCTCTGCCAGAACCGTGTCAAACGCCCGCGCCAGCGCCCTCTGGATGGAAAGCGACATGCGGTTGTCGAGCACCACCTCGCTGCCGCCCGACACATCGAGACGCGGTGTCGCCATCAGCTTCTCCAGCGACAATCCGAAATCCGCCCGCATCGCGAGCAGCTGGAACACTGCCGGGATGATCTTGCGCCCTCCGCAGCCGCCGGCACCCATCACGCCCTTCGGCCCGGCCATGATTGCCGGACAGTAGTTTGCCAGCACCCGGCGGCCGGCTGCCAGCGCATTCGGGCCGCCGGGGCGGGGGTCGAACCAGTTGATGCCGTTGTTCATTAGGATGCCCGAGGACGGCAGCACGATGCGCGCGCCGAAAAGCGACAGCAGCGTCTGTGTGAGACTGACGACGTTGCCCTGCCTGTCAACCACGGTCAGATGCGTGGTGCAGGTGGGGGCGGAGTGTTCGCCCGCATCGCCAAGCCGCTCGAACCGGTCCTTCCAGCCTGCACGCATGGCATGGGCATAGGCGAGATAGTCCTGCGCTGCCGGACCTCGACGCGAATCGCGTTGCCGTTTCGCGAGATCGGCGAAAGCAACAGCAAGTGTCGGACCGCCGGTGAGTTCGGGCAGCACGTGGATGGTTTCGCCGCCACAGGCGATCTGGAGCGCCTCCGGCTCGCGTACGTGCGCTGACGCAAGATCAACTTCGCTGAGATAGCCGCCCATGGCGCGGATATCGTCCGAAATGCCCTTTGCCAGCGGCCCGCGATAGAGCGCCGGCGCTCCCTCGGCGGCCAGCTTTGCGAGCGTCCGCGCCAGGGCCGGCATCGGCAGGCGCAGCGGCGGCTTCCGGTCGGTCGCGGCGTGAGAGACGGGGGGCATGCCGCTCCTGAGGAAACGTTCCGCCGTGCCGGCGTCCCTTGCCAGATCGGCCGCGGCGGTGGCGATCATCAGCGTTGTGAACCAGTCGACGACGGGGCCGTCTTCCGCAAGAGCGACGGCGGGAGCGAGCAACCCCGCCCAGTCCTTGCGGCCGAAAGTGCGATGCGCGGTCCACAGACCGAGAGGCTGCGTGGGCGCGACGACGGCCTTTGCGCCTGTGGTGTTGACGTTTCCCTCCACCGCCGGCCAGCCGAAGAGATCGCTGTCCGCGCCACGCCCAAGTTGGAAATCAGCCGTATCGAGCCCCTGTGGCGACACGCCGCCAAAATCAAAGGCCGAGACCTTTCCCGTGGCAGCATCGCGGACGAGCATGCCGCCAACGCCGCCAATCCCGCTCATCCAAGGTTCGACGACGCCCAGCGCAAAGGCCGTCGCCACCGCCGCATCGACGGCGTGGCCGCCTGTCTTCAGCACCTTGGCACCAATCTGCGAGGCGACCCGCGACTGTGAAGCGACGATGCCACCGTGCGAGACGGTCGCCGGTTTCGAAACGCGCATGCGCTGCGACAGGTTGGGCGAAAGCACGGAGCGTGTTGCCTGCGGCATGGATGGGTTCCCCTGTGACGGGGCGACACTAGCGCCGGCGGAGCAGTTGCGCCAAGGCCCCGCGCAGAGGCTGGAAGGTAAAGCGCACGGTAACGTTGCCAGCCGGCACGCGCACGGCCCGGAAAGCCACGTTCGCGCGCTCCAGTTCGGCCGGCTTGCCGTTCACCTCGACGCGCCACCAGTCATTCCAGCTGTCGTTGAGCACGATAAAGCCGCCTGACGGCGATTCGCCCGCAATCACGACCTCCGTGTTGCGATAGCTGACGATGCGCACTTTTCGCTCGCCGACAGCGCTTTCCGCTTCCGCCGGCAGAACCTGGCGATCGACCAGGACGGTCTCACGCGGATCAAACGATGGCCAATCGCCGGATTTCATCAGGGCGTCGAAATCCGCCTGCACCGCGCGGCCCGCGAAAAGCACGCGCGGCAGGGCGCGTGGGTTCTCGTAGATGTAGGCATCTGCCGTGCGCCCCAGCAGCGGGAAATCGCGCGGGTCGAAGACCGGTGGCGGCATGTCTTTCGCCGGCAGATCCTTGCGGGGCGCGGCGTTGTAGATGTCCTGGGTCGGAATGGCGCTGGCGATGTACCGAAGCCCTGCCATGTCCGTCAGGATCGAGCGGTAATTCGGAAGCAGCGGCGTGAACAGCCGCTGGTCAGGCCCGGCGATATGGTCGCGCGCACCTACCGAGCCGCTGTAGATTGCCGACCGCAGCGGATTGTAGCCAAGCGTGTGGTGCAGGCCATGCACCATGCTCGCATTCGGCCAGTGGAAGCCGAGGCCCACCAGTTCCACGCGGTCAAGACGGTCCGGCGCAGTCTCTCCGGCGAGTTGCTTCTTCAGGAACGTGATGGTCTCGTTGTCGCTTTTCGGGCGCAGGACGTCATAGGTGTCCGGCGTCAGGCCGGTGGATTCGTTCGGCGCGTTGTTCCAGCCAAGGTCAGCGATCATGAACAGGCCGACCATTGCCAGCGCGGCGGGGGTTCGGGCATCCATGCGGCGCAACACGAGAAGCATCAGCGCGCCGGCTGCCACGAAGCAGGCGGCGGAGACGATAGGCACCACGGTTTGCGGCAGCCGTCCGACGCTGGTGGCGAGAAGTCCGCCTGCTATGAAACAGGCTAGGGCGAAGCCCAGTCCTGCGAACGCCGCCCAGCGCGGCAGGTGATAGCGCGTCGCCGCCGCATAGCGGTTGAGTGCGTAGCCGCCCGCCATCGAGCCAAGCGCGCAGGCGACGAAGAGCGCGTCTGCTGGCCGGCGAAACTTGTCGATGCCCGGCACCAGCGTGAAGAAAACCGCGAAGACCGGTGAATAGCGCCCGATGCTGTAGAGCATGAGCACCACGAAGCCGACGAACAGGAACAACGCGTCGCGCCGGTGCGCATCCTCGCCGGCCGCGTGGCTTTCAGGAGACATGGCAAAGCGCGGCCGGAAGCGCCAGACGAAGGGGAAGAGCGCCAGCCCCAGCAGCGGCAGCATGCCGAAATAGAAGGTCGCCATGTTGCGCGCGAGGTAAAGATCGACCCAGCCCCAGTCCGGGCTCGGTGGCCCCCAATAATCGGCGAGCGGGCGCGCAATCCCGAACAGATGCGGGATCAGCCCGGTCAGCAGCGACCAAGGATGCAGTGAGCCCTTGCCAGCTTCCGCCAGCGAGATCATGGGGCGGTTGGAATCCGCCGCCAGCAGCAGCGTCATCACCATGGGGACGGCAACGGTGACAAAGCCGCCAAGTGCGCCGCCGGCAAGCGGCATCAGAATGCGCTTGAGTTGCCCGCGGCCGGCGACAATCCGGTGCAAGACATATGCGGCCAGCACGAGCAGGCCAAGAAACGCCACCTGATCGCGCCCGAGCAGCATCAGCCCCGCCACCACGCCGGCCGAAAGCCCGTAGAGAAAGCTGCCGCGCTTCAGCGCCCGGTCGAGCAGGACGAGCGCGATGGGAAAATAGGCGATGCTCATCACCTGCCCGACATGCTGGATCCGCCAGGCGGCCGCGCCCCCAAAAGCAAAGCTGAGCGCGGCAACCAGCGCGCCTGCCGCCGCCCAGTTGCGGTCGCGGAAGAACAGCAGGATGAACGCCGCGCCAACGAGGAGCGTCGCGTAGACAACGGCATCCATCGCCATCAGGTCCGGCGAGGGATTGAACAGCGCCAGCAGCAAGAACGGCGGCGCAAAGATCAGCGCTTGCGGGTCCGCCACCTGTGGATGACCGGCAAAGACATAAGGGTTCCAGAAGGGAGACTGCCCGTCACCAAGGCTCCTGGCCAAAAATGCCAGCTGAGGCTGGAAATGCGCCTTGGAGTCCCATGGCACCGTGACCTCGCCGGAAAGCCAGGGCCAGGCCAGCACCAGCCAGCCCAGAGCCAGAAGCGCCAGCGGAAGAAGCGGCGTGAACGGGCGGGAAGCAGGACTCATCGAAGCTGGAACATCATCAACACCGGCGTCCCATTGCACCGTGCGCGTGACCGCCGGGTGAACGGGGCAGGTTGCCTTCAACACTGAGGATCGCCATCAATGATGTTGATGGGCGCGCTGAACCAAGTTCATTCGACGAATCATTTCTGTTTTGGCAATGAACGCGGCATGTCTGTTGCCCTCTTCACCATGGCCGGCGTCCGTCGCGGCGTGCGCGCCGCGCAGGCCATGGCACCCGCTATCGCAATATATGGCGCGGCTTTCGGATTGCTGGCCCGCGAGGCCGGGTTTTCGCCGCTTGAAGCCACTCTCATGAGCGCGTTTGTCTATTCCGGCAGCGCGCAGATGGCGGCGGTGAGTGCGATGCCATCCGGGCAGATTCCCGCGACAAGCGCCATGCTGGCCATTGTCGCAACGATCCTGCTGCTGAATGCGCGCTACACGCTCTACAGCGCCGCGCTGCGCCCCTGGATGGGCGGCCTTCCCGTGTGGCAGGTCTACCCGACGCTTGGCACCCTCGGTGATGGCGGCTGGGTCATGTCCATGAAGGCCCATGCGGAGGGGGAATGGGACGCGGGCCACGTGTTCGGCACCTGCTTCATCATGTTCATTCCCTGGGTTGGCGGCACGCTGCTGGGTTTTCTCTCCAGTGGCCTGATCCCCAATCCGAGGCTTCTGGGCTTTGATTTCATGCTGGTGGCTTTCTGTGCCAGCATGGGCATCAGCATGGTCAAGGGGCGGGACGATGTGCTGATCGGCGGTGTCGCGCTCGCCGTCGCCGTTGCCGCCGACAGGCTGGCACCGGGCGGCTGGGCGCTGGTTGCGGCGGGGCTCGCCGGAGCTGCGGTCGCCTTCGCGCGGGCGGAGGCGCGATGACACTGCGTCCCGAATTCCTGCCGTTGCTTCTTGCCATGGCAGTGGCAGCTTTCGCCTGCCGCGCCGCCGGCTTCTTTCTGATGCGCTATGTCACGGTGACCCCGCGCATCGAGGCGGCGCTGAAAGCCACCCCGCTTGCGGTGATGGTCGGCATTGTGGCACCCGCTGCCCTGAAGGGCGGGCCGGCCGAATGGGCGGGCCTCGCCATGATCTTTCTCGTCATGCGCCTGCAGGGCAATGATCTTGTGGCGGCCTTCGCAGGCGTGGCGACGGTTGCAGCGGTCCGATGGCTACAGCTTGCGGGCTGAAAGAGGCGCACCGGCCGGCGGGTCCTTGATCAGCTGGCCACCCCGTTCGATGTTGAAACCGGTGCGGTGCCCCTTGCGCGCATAGAGAAACATCCGGTCTCGCTCGACAATCCAGCCTGCCGGGTCAAACGTGAGCAATCCCTTGTCGGCGCAACCTTTTTCGATGCTGGCCTTGCCACTCTGTGACACGGGGCCAGGCAGGTTGCGGTCCAGCAACAGCACGCAACCCGTCTCGGCATTGTTGGCGCGTATCAACTGGTAGCGCCCGGCCATCGCGATCGGCGTCGTCACATTGTCGGCGGTTGGTGTCGTCAGTCGCTGCATGGCAGCATCGACGCTGGCCACGCGCTCTTGCGAGGGGTAGCGCCCGGTCACTGGCTCCATGGTGAATTCATTCGCGCCGACCTGTGCCTTCAGGACACCGGTGTCGGCGCGGGAGAAGTCCCCTATCGTGTCGCCCTTGGCACCTGCCATGCGCACCGCGCCGTTGGAAAGCAGTTGCCAACCCTGCGCGTTGCCCATCGCGCCCAGCGACTTGCGACAGGCTGGCGGCATGCCGACCGTCGCCTTGGCATAGCGCCCGGAGGACACTGACAGCTGGATGCGACACTTGAGGTTGTTCCTGGGCACCATGAGATCCCAGTTTCCGGCGACCGTCTTCACAGCATCGGAACCAAGTGCCAGCGGCTCCGGCGTCTGCGCTGCCGCCGGCCTGCCGGCCATCACTGCGAGGGCAAGGATAACAATCCCCGTTCTCATTCCCGTTGTTCCTTCATGCCGGTTCGTGCCCTTCGGGAATCAGACGCGAGGCCATGGCGTTTCCGCCACCGGCGTCAGCGGCCCCTGCCCCGAAAACCACGAGATCAGATTATCGATGACCAGTTGGCCCATCAAGCGCCGGGTGTGATGCGAGGCGGAACCAAGATGCGGCAACAGGACGATGTGGGGCATATCGATCAGCGCCTGCGGCACGCGCGGCTCGTCTTCGAAGACATCGAGGCCTGCTGACAGGATTGTCCCGTCTGCAAGTGCCGCGATCAATGCCTGTTCGTCGACCACTGTGCCACGTCCGACATTGATGATAATGCCATTCGGACCCAGCGCCTTGAGCACGCGGGCATTGACCAGATGATGTGTTTCCGCCCCGCCGGGGGCCACGCACATCAGAACATCCACGGCACCTGCCAGCCCTTCGAGTGTGTCGTGATAGGCATAGGAGACATCGGCCTGCCGTGTGCGGCCATAGTAGGCGATCTCGACGCCGAAAGCCTCGGCACGGGCGGCGATGGCCTTGCCGATGCGGCCGAGGCCGAGAATTCCCATGGTCCTGCCGCGCAATGTCGTCGTCAGGGGATAGTTGCTCTTCAGCCAGTCCCCGCGCCTCAGATACGCATCAGCCTGGGGCAGCTGGCGGATCGTTGACAGCAGCAGACCCATGGCCAGATCAGCCACTTCATCGGTCAGGACCCCAGGGGTGTTGGACACGATGACACGGTTTTCGCCGCACCATCCGGCATCCACACCATCGTAGCCGACGCCGAAATTGGAAACGAATTCCAGTTTCGGGAAGCGGCTGAGGAATGCCCCGTCCATACGCTGCTTGTTGCCACCTGCGATGGCGCGGATCGCGCCGCCCCTTGCCGCGATGAAGGCGTCAGCGTCCGGCTGTTCCCACAGCTTGTGCAGCGTGAAGGCCTGTTCGATGCCCTCCATGATCAGCGGCATGGTGGGCGTGGGGATGAGCACTTCGATTGATTTCAACGCTGCGGACAAGGGTGGCTTCCTTCAATTCTCGCTGTTGACACTGAAACGCCGCAGGCTCGTTGGCAAGCCGGGTCGGGGATGTTCGCGCTGACATTGACGGCTATTGCGCCCCTGCACCAGTGCTGGCAAGCGGGCTGGGAGCTGCGAATGGGTGATCCGAGATGACGCGCACCACGCCGAGACCAACGCTTGAAGAAGCCCTGCACGCGCGCCAGCGGAAGGGCAGGCCCGTTCGTATCGGCCTTGTTGGCTGCGGACAGATGGGCACGGATATCCTCATGCAGGTGGGTCTCATGCAGGGCATTGCCGTGATCGCGGTGGCGGCCACACGGCCGGAGAATGTGGCGGCTGCTCTTGCCATTGCGGGCTGGGGTCAGAAGGCTGACATTGTTTCCACGGTTTCCGAGGCGCAGAACGTCATGCGCCGGGGGAACATCGCCGCGCTGCCAAGCCTGACGACGCTTTGCCAGATCCCCGAGGTCGATGTGGTCATCGACGCCACGGGCCGCCCCAACGCCGGTGCGGAGGTCGCCATCGCAGCCATCGACGCCGGCAAGCACATGGTGATGATGAATGTCGAGGCCGACGTTACCATTGGCGCGCTTCTGGCGGCACGGGCACGGCGAAAGAAGGTCGTCTACACGGTGGGTGCAGGCGACGAGCCGACCTCGACCATGGAGCTCATCCGATTTGCCCGCACGCTGGGTTATGGCATCGTTGCCGCAGGCAAGGGCAAGAACAACCCCTTTCGCACCGATGCGATGCCAAATGACTATCAGGCGGAAGCGGCTGCCCGGAACATGAACCCGCGCATGCTGGTCGAGTTCGTCGATGGCTCGAAAACGGCAGTGGAAATGGTCAACATCGCTAATGCCGTCGGCCTTGTTCCCGACGTGCCGGGCATGCACGGGCCATCCGCGCCGCTTGGCGAGTTGCAGGACTATTTCCGCCCGAAGGCCGAAGGCGGCTTGCTGTCGCGCAAGGGTGTGGTCGATTACTCGGTGGCCAAGGGCGTGGCACCGGGCGTGTTCTGCATTGTCGAGGCACCGCATCCGCGCGTCATCGAGCGCCTGAACGATCTCCACGTGGGCAAGGGGCCGTACTACACGCTCTACAGGCCATTTCATTTGACCAGCCTTGAAGTGCCGCTGACGGCTGCAGCGGCTGTTATTTTCGGCGAGGGGCTGATGACGTCGCTGCCGCTGCCGACCGCCGAGGTAGGGTGTGTAGCGAAACGGGATATCGCCGTTGGTGAGAGTCTCGAAGCGATCGGCGAGACCTGCTACCGCGGCTTCGCGCTCTCCCGCACCGATGCCGATGCACAGCGCGCACTCCCGATCGGACTGGCGCATGGAGCAAAGGTGTCGGCTCCCATCGCAAAGGGCGTACTGATCACGCTTGCCCATGCGACGCCTGACCGGACGCTGAGCATTGTCAAGGCGCGCAAGGCGCAGGATGCGATGACGGCGCGGCTTACGGCGAAGGCCTGAGCTGCATGCGCGTGCTCATTACAGGCTTTGGCCCTTTCCCCGGCGCGCCGAGCAACCCGACCATGCGGCTGGCGGGCAAGCTTTCGACGTTGCGTCGGCCGCGTTATGCCAACACCGAGCGCGTACTGCGGTTGCTGTCGACAATCTGGGCAATGCTGGACGATGTGCCGGCAATGCTTGAGGATATACGACCCGATGCAATTCTGATGTTTGGCGTCGCGGGTCGCCGCCGGCATGTCACACCCGAATCGCGCCTTGTGAACCGCGC
>JBOFUS010000091.1:0-5290 GCA_051652685.1 Beijerinckiaceae bacterium | reverse complement strand
ACGCCGTACCAGATCACGAGGATCGGCACGACGGCGACCTTGGGGATCGAGTTGAAGCCCACCAGCAGCGGGTTCAGCCCGGCGTAGAGATAGCGCGACGAGCCCACCAGCAACCCCAGCGCCAGGCCAAAAACAATGGAGATGCCGAAGCCGAGCAGCGTCATCCACAGCGTGTGAAGCGCGTTGGTCCAGAGCGACTTCTGATACTGCACCATCGCGCCAAACACTGCTGAGGGCGGCGGCAGAATGAAATTCGAGACGTTCAGTGCGCGGCAGGCAATCTCCCAGAGCACAAAAAAGCCGATGGTGAAGATGAAGGGAGCGAAGCGGTGAGACAGGGGCTTGGTCATTGCTTGAGCTCCGTGACGCAAGCGTCAAACCTCATCCTGAGCCTGTCGAAGGAGAGGGATTTGACAAGCACCCGAGTCAGCAGACTCGATCCTTCGACAGGCTCAGGATGAAGCTGCATGGTCAGGCCACTGTCCGCGCGCCTTTGATGAGCGCGCGAAGTTCGTGAACGATGTCGGCAAAGCCGGGCGAATAGGTGACCTCGAGATCGCGCGGGCGCGGCAGTTCCACCGTGCGCTCGGCAATGATCCTGCCGGGGCGGGCACTCATGCAGAAGACGCGGTCGGCGAGGAAGACCGCTTCGCGCAGGTCATGGGTGACGAGGATGACCGTGAACTTCTTCAGCGCATGCAGGTCGCGGATGACGCACCAGAGTTCCTCCCGCGTGAAGGCATCCAGCGCGCCGAAAGGTTCGTCCAGCATCAGCAGTTTGGGATCATGGATCAACGACCGGCAAAGAGAGGCGCGCTGCTGCATGCCGCCTGACAATTGCCACGGATACTTCTGGCCCAGCCCCTTGAGGCCGACGGTTTCCAGCAGCGCCTCGGCGGTTGCCTGATACTCCGCCCGCTTCGCCCGCAACTGGCTGCGGTGCGGCTGCACGATTTCAAGCGGCAGCATGATGTTGTCGAGCACCGTGCGCCACGGCAGCATCACGGGGTTCTGGAAGGCCATACCGGCGATCTTGACCGGTTTGGCGACCTCCTGATTGTCGACGATGACGGTGCCCTTCTGGGGAAATTGCAGCCCGGTCGCGAGCTTCATCAGTGTGGACTTGCCGCAGCCGGAAGGGCCGACGACCGCAGCAAACTCCCCCTCGTTGACCTTGATGGAAAGCCCCTCCACGGCAAGCGTCGCCGTCGAGCCTGCCTGGCCGCCGTAGGTGTGGGTCACGTCATGGATATCGATGAAGTGGGGCATACTTTTGGCTCCCCTTCTCCCCTTGCGGGAGAAGGTGGCGGGCGGATGCCCGCCGGATGAGGGGTACTGCGAAGCAATTCTTCAACGCCGCTACGAACGAAAGGGTTAATGGCTGACGCCACACCCCTCATCCGACCTTCGCTGACGCGAAGGCCACCTTCTCCCGCAAGGGGAGAAGGAAGGCACCGGCAATCAGTCGATCTTTCGGTCCGCAGCTGCCGGCAGGAACGTATCGACAAACGCCGCGCCGGACTTCGCTTTGTCCTTGTACTGGAAGGTCAGGCCGATCTGGTCGAGCGCTGCGTTCCAGCGGGCCTGGTCGATGCCGCCGATGCCGTTGGCCTTCACAAACGGTGTCTTGACGTTCATGTCGAGCGTCATCTTGAGGCGCTCGACCTCGACTTCCTTCTTCAGCACATCATTGCGCTTCAAGACGCTGTCGACGCCGCCTTCGGGGTTCTTGACGACGTCCTGGATGCTCTTCGTCAGGGCGCGCAGGAACTTGCGGATGGCTTCCGGGTTCTCTGCCATCAGCTTGGGCGAGACCATGATCACGTTGCCATAGAGCTGCACACCGTAGTCCGACATCAGGATCAGCGTGATGTCCTCCGCCGGCACGCCGCGCGCCTTGAGATTGATGAAGGACGAGTTCGAGAAGCCGAAGACCGCGTCGACCTCGCCCGATGCCAGCATGGGCTCGCGCACGGGGAAGCCGACGTTCTCGAGCTTCATCGTCTTTTCGTCCAGCTTGTTGACCTCGCGGAAGATCGGCCACTGGGCGAAGGCGGCATCGGCCGCCGGAGCGCCGAACTTCTTGCCTTCGAGGCTCTTCACATCGTTGGTGATGCCGCGCGATTTGCGGCCGACGATGGAAAACGGCGGACGATCATAGACCATCATCACGGCCTTGACGTCGACCGTCGGGTTTTCGTCACGAAAACGGATGAGCGAGTTCACATCGCCGAAACCGACGTCATAGGTGTTGGACGCTACGCGCGGGATCGCCTCGCGCGAACCGTTGCCGGTGTCGATCTGAACATCCAGCCCTTCGGCTGCGAAATAACCCTTGTCCTGCGCGATGGTGAACAGCGCGGAGGGCGCTTCAAATCGCCAGTCGAGCGTGAATCGGAGTTTCGTCGGGGCCTGCGCAAGGGCAGGGGCGGCGAGCACCGTCGCGGCGGCGGCCGCGATAAGCATGCGGCGGTTGAGGAAGCCCATCTTCGTCTCCATTCGTTTCTTGCTGGTCTCGCTCCGGAGCTTTCCTGTCCTGAGCTGGGCCATCTTGTTTGCGTGCGCCACCCGTGCAGCAAGTCTCGTGCCGGATGTTCCCTGTGCTTGTTCAAACACATGGAACGGGTCGCGCGTCAATCACAAGCGCTTGATTTTTGGGGCGGTCCCCACTGATGGGTCAAATGCTGGGAACAGGTGGCCAGTGATCAACATTCCGACTTCACGGATTGATCAAGATTGTGGATGCGCAAAGGCAGTCTAACGCACATCGCCCCGTCCGGGCGGCTTGACACCCATCCGCAATTCTACTAGCCCTAACCGATCCGTACCGGGCCCCTCTGGCGTGTTAACCCACGTGATGTCGGTCGGATGATCGCAATTGGCCCGGTACCGTTTCGCTCCTGCTTTTCCAAGCCGGCTCGGGATGCGCAGGGCGCATCAGAGGAGCGGCGGAATGCCCGAATTTTTCTTTACCGAGTGGCTCGACAAGCCTGTCTGGATGTGGACCGGCTTCATGGGCATCGTCATTGCCCTTCTCGCATTCGACCTTGGCATCTGGCACAAGGAAGACAAGGAGATGGGGATTTCCGAGAGCCTCTGGCTGTCGGTGTTCTATTTCGGCTTCGCGCTGATCTACGGCGCGGGTGTCTGGTACGCCTACGAGACCGGCACCATCAAGACCACGGATGGCGTGCACGCAGGCATCGCCTTTTTCACCGGCTATTTCATCGAGAAAGCGCTGTCGATTGACAACGTCTTCGTCATCTCGCTTATCTTCGGCTTCTTCGCCATCCCGCGTAAATATCAGTATCGCGCGCTGGTCTGGGGCATTCTCGCCGTCATCGTGCTGCGCGGCATCATGATCGCCATCGGCGCGGAACTCGTCGAGCGCTACAGCTGGGTGCTTTACATCTTCGGCGCATTCCTCGTGCTGACGGGCGTGAAGATGCTGATGGTGCCCGAGAGCGATCCTGACATCTCGAAGAACCCGGTTGTGAAATTCATGCGCAAGCACATGCGTGTCACCGATGACCTGCATGACCAGAAGTTCTTCGTGCGGAAGGCCGATCCCGTCACTGGCAAGCTCGTGCTCTTCGCCACGCCGCTCTTCCTGGCGCTCGCCGTCATCAACGTTGCGGATCTGATTTTCGCTGTGGACAGCGTGCCGGCGATCTTCGCGATCACCAAGGACACGTTCATCGTCTACACGGCGAATATCATGGCGATCCTCGGTCTGCGTGCGCTCTATTTCGCGTTGGCTGCGATGGTTCACCGCTTCCATTATCTCAAGTATGCGCTCGCCGCCGTGTTGATCTTCATCGGCCTCAAGATCTTCTGGAACGAGATGGTCGGCAAGCTCAACCCGGCGATCTCGCTCGGCGTCACGCTCGCGCTGATCCTGGGTGGCATCTTCTACTCCATGTGGAAGACGCGCGGTGAGCCGGCGGCGCGACCTGCGGAGTGACCAAAACACAACAGGTTCCTGCGATCTGCATGGCGCGGCCGCCTCCAAACAGGGGCGGCCGTTGCCGTTTCAGCGAAAGCCATGGATAGGTTCATCCATGAACGGTCGATGATAACGACCGTCGGAGGCTGACGCTGATGAACCGTGTGATGATGGCGGCATTTGCCGCGGCAACCTTTCTCTCAACCTCCGACCATGCTGTCGCGCAGTCCTATGGGCGCACCGTCATCTTCGGCGACAGCCTGAGCGACAACGGTAATCTGTTCGCGACTACTGGCCAGCCGCCAGCCCCCTACAACCAGCGCTTCACCAATGAGCTCGTCTGGGCGGAATACCTGTTCGGCCGCGCTTCCGGCTTTACGACAACAGCGCCGGCAAACGTGAACGCAGGCAACGTCAACTTTGCCTTCGGCGGCGCGCGTACAGACTTGGCTTCCAATTCCAATGGACCCGTCCCCGGCACGCCACTTCAGATTGGCCAGTTCCTTGGCATCGGCGGCCGCTTCGGCGCGAATGACATCGCCTCGGTCTGGGGCGGGGCGAACAACATCTTCCAGGCCATCACACCGCTGGTACCCGCGCTCCTTGGCGGCGGTGTTTCGGCAGCTCAGGCGCAGGTCCAGGTGGGAGCGGCAGCAACGGCTGCCGCTGCCGACGTCGGCAATCAGGTCCGGCAGCTCGCAGGTGCCGGTGCGCGGACCTTCCTCGTCTTCAACCTGCCAAGCTTTGCAGCCACGCCACAATTCAACACCACACCAATTGCGGCGCTGGCTGGTCTCGGGTCGAGCACTTTCAACAGCGCGCTTCAGGCGCAGATGGCAGCGGCTGCCGCTTCGACTGGCGCCAACATCATCTCGATTCCTGTCGACCAGGTGTTTGAGGCGATCCTGGCCAATGCCGGGGGCTTCGGACTCAACAACGTGTCGCAGCAGTGCCTGACAACGCCCGCCTGCGTGGGTGTGCCTTCCGCGCGCAACAGCTTCCTCTTCTGGGACGGCGTCCACCCCACGGCGGCCGGTCACCAGATTATTGCAGCCACTGTGCGCGAATACCTGAGCGCACCGTCGCGCGCGGCTTCCGTCAGCGCGGCCTTCGGTGAGGGCTCCTTCTACAGCCGCCGCGCGGCAGGCCTCGCCGGCCTCGCGCAGCTGTCGGCGCTCGCACCGGCAGCCGGAAAGTGGGAAGTGTTCGTCAACGCGACCGGATCTTCTGATCGCGGCCAGAAGAGCGAAGCCACGTCGACCATCGGCGGTCAGGTGATCGGCGGCGGGCGCGGCGATACGCGCGACTACGGCCTGCGCTTCGGCGGTCTGCGGAACCTCGGCA
>JBOFUS010000090.1:0-1078 GCA_051652685.1 Beijerinckiaceae bacterium | reverse complement strand
CGCAGCAATTGCCCGGCCTCCACAGCCTGCACGCGCCCCAGATCATTCAGCGGAATGTCCTTCTGGCCCTGCATACGGCCTTCGGCGTTCCAGTCCGTCTCGCCGTGGCGGATAAAGAAGATCGTGTGCGGAATCATCAGATCGCAGTCTCAATCCTTGTCGAGGGTCATGTCCGGCGCGGATGGGTTCTTCATGCCGACGATATGGTAGCCGGCATCGACATGGTGGATCTCGCCGGTCACGCCGCGCGACAGATCGGACAGGAAATACATGCCGGAATCACCCACATCGTCGATGCTGATCAGGCGACGCAGCGGCGCGTTGTTCTCGTTCCACTTGAGGATGTAACGGAAATCGCCGATTCCTGAAGCTGCGAGCGTGCGAATCGGCCCTGCCGAGATCGCGTTGACGCGGATGTTCTTGGGCCCAAGATCGGCTGCGAGATAGCGCACGGAGGATTCCAGAGCCGCCTTCGCCACGCCCATGACGTTGTAGTGGGGCATCCATTTCTCGGCACCGTAGTAGGTCAGCGTCAGGATGCTGCCGCCCGTTGCCGGCATCAGCTTTTCGGCGCGCTGCGTGATCGCCGTCAGCGAGTAGCAGGAGACGAGCATGGATTTGGTGAAGTTCGCCTCGCTGGTGTCGACGTAGCGCCCGGTCAGTTCGTCCTTGTCGGCATAGGCGATGGCGTGGAGCACGAAATCGAGGCCACCCCAGAGCTTCTCGACTTCCGCGAACACCGCGTCGATGGAAGCAGCGTCCGTGACATCGCAATGGCCGACGACGTGGCCGCCGACCTCGGCTGCCAGCGGCTCGACCCGCTTCTTCAGCGCGTCGCCCTGATAGCTGAAGGCGAGTTCCGCCCCTTGCGCCGCACAGGAGCGTGCAACGCCCCAGGCAATCGACATCTTGTTCGCAAGGCCCATGATGAGGCCACGTTTGCCCCGCATGAGATTGCCCGCAGGCGTTCCAACCGTCATCGGCTGTGGCTCCGTCATCCGCTGTCTCGCATCCGTTCTTTGAAAGACGGCATAGCGAAAGGCACGGCGCGCGCAAGCTTGCTGGCTGAATTGTCTCT
>JBOFUS010000089.1:0-3869 GCA_051652685.1 Beijerinckiaceae bacterium | reverse complement strand
TCGGGGGAGCACCGCTTGCCGGAGCCATCGCCTATCGCCGGCGTATTGGCGGAACAGACATCCGCAAGGTCGACGCGATGCGCTCGGACGTGATCCGGTCAATCTTGCAGAACTATGAGTTGGGTGAGGGCGTGGCGATATCGAAAGGCGTGGCACTTGCCGGGCGGAAAGTCGCCCTTGTCGACGATGTGCTGATAACAGGCTCAATCGCTCTTGCCGCGATCCGGCTGCTTCGGCGGCTGGGTGCGATTTGCAACGAGGCGCAGTTCATCTTCGAAGTTCTGGGCATGACCGGTCGCGAAAAACTTGCTGCCGAGGGGGTTGAAGTAAAGATCTTGCAGTCAGTACCAGCCCGCATCTGAAGGCACTACCCGCAGCGACCGAACTCCAGATCAACCGGTCGCAGTGCAGCGGCGCTTGTCGGCCCACGCAACGACAGGCCGTTCGGGCGCACGATCACGGTCCAGACCATGTCTGTTGCTTCCTGCAGATAGCTGCAGCGGTTGCCATTGCAACCCTCGAACGTGACGTTGCGAAAGGTGTCCCGCACACCGCCTGCATCGATGACGAGGGCACGGTTGCGGTAGCTCACGGAGCCGCCAACCTGGTCGCAATAGCGACGCGTCAGGGGGCCATCGACGGCGCCGGGAGCCGCCGCCCGTTGCAGCGGGATATCAAACGTCCACTCGCGCGCGCCGGAACGTGGAATTGTCGTGATGAAGGATACACGCCCACGCATGAAGCGGATGTTGCGTGGCGATTGCCCCGCAACGCCGTCCGGTCGGCTGATGACGCTGAAGCCTCCCGGTGTTGCTTCCAGCAAAAGGGTTGTCAGCCCGACGCCATCCCCTGCCTCGAAGCCATAGTAGATGAAGGCGAGCGCGTCCCGGCGTCCATCGCCGGTGAAATCGCCATAGACGATGCGGCTGCCGGGCAGAAGGTTGCCGCGCTCTTCCCCATCGAGTGCACGCAGCACCGCGCTGCGGGCAGGTCCGTCAAGGTTCTGGGCCTGTGCCGGTGTTCCCGGCAGCACTGCGGCGCAAAGCAGCAGCGCATATCCAGAGACAGTGCTCGCGAAGCGCAATCCCACGCCCCTCTCCAACTTTCAGGTTAGCCTGCGGGTAGCATACATGCACCACGGGTCCGCATTCAACGCGTGGCCGAAAAAGAAAACCCGCCACAAGGGCGGGTTTATATGAGCAACGACCGAAGTGCGGTTTCAGCCGAGGCGTGCCCGGGCTTCCTTCAGCCCGGATGCGATCAGCTGGTCGCCGAACTTACCGGATGTTTCGGTGGCAAGAATGGTGCCGGCCGCACGCACAGCGGCGTCCGTCGCGGCTGCGCGCACCTCGGCCATCGCGGAAGCCTCGGCCTGGGCGATTTTCATCTCTGCCATCTTCGTGCGGCGGGCGACGAATTCGTTGAGCTTCGTCTCCTGCTCGGCCTTGATGCGCTCCGCTTCCGCCCGGGCGTCGGCAACGATCTGCGCGGCGTCCTTTTCGGCAGCTGCGCGGCGTGCCTCGTATTCACTCAGGAGCTTCTGGGCTTCGGCACGAAGGGCCGACGCCTGGTCCAGCTGCTGCTGGATCCTGGTGGCCCGTCCATCGAGCGCACCAAGCAGCATCTTGTGGACGCCGAAATAGCCGAGGATGCCTACGAAGATGGCGGTGCCGATGGCGAGATATACGGTGTCCATCTTCTATGCTCCGCGCGCGGCCAGAACCGCCTTCGCCACGACGTCGGCCTTCGGGACCGTACCGGAAATGCGCTTGACGATTTCCATCGCCACATCGCCGGCAATATCCGCAACATTGGTCATGGCTTTGTCCCGGGCGAGGTTGATGTTCGCCTCGGACGCGGCAAGCTTCGCGGCCATGTCGGCCTCGACGGACTTGCGGCGCAGATCCATCGCGGCGTTCGCCTCGTCCTTGGCCTTCTGACCAATGCCCTGGGCATTGGACTTCGCTTCCGCGAGCAGCTTTTCATAGGCCTCGCCCGCCGCTTTTGCCTTGTCCTGCATGGCACTGGCCGCCGCGAGATCACCGTCGATGCGCGCTGCGCGATCTTCCAGAATGCCGGCGACGCGCGGAAGCGCGACCTTCGACATCAGGTAATAAAGCAGCCCGAATGTCACGGCGAGCCAGAAAAGCTGACCTGCAAAGGTGGATGTGTCGAACGGCGGAAAGATTCCGTCCGCCTTTGTCGAGGCGTCCGCGCCAGCTGCCTGGGCGGCGCCGATGAACGAAAAGCTCATGGGGGCGCCTTTTTTGTCTGAATGCGAACGGCCGGCCTGTCCTGCAAGGGTCAGGCGCGGCCGTGCGTATTGGCCTCAGGCCGAGAGATACAGAAGGATCGCGATAAGGAAGGCGAAGATGCCCAGGCCTTCCGCGAGCGCCGCGCCGACGATGGCGCGGGTGAACTGGCCGTCGGCAGCCGACGGGTTGCGCAATGCGCCGGCGACGAAGTTACCGAAGATGTTGCCGACGCCAAGGGCAGCGAGGCCCATGCCGATACAGGCAATACCAGCGCCGATGAGTGCAGCGGCTTCAGCGGTCATGTCATGCTCCTGGGATATTCAGATTGGACGGAAGGAAAAGGCGGGCTGAGCGGGAAGATCAGTGCCCGGGGTGAAGCGCATCATTGAGATAGATGCAAGTCAGAACTGCAAAGACGAATGCCTGAAGACACGCGACCAGCAATTCCAGAGCCATGAGCGCCACGATCATGATCAGCGGCAGCGGCGACAGGATCGCCCAGACGCCAGCACCCGTGAGTGTGACGATGAAGCCGGCGAAGACCTTGAGCGCGATGTGTCCCGCCAGCATGTTGGCGAAGAGACGCACCGAAAGGCTGATCGGCCGGGCGATGAACGAGATCACCTCGATCGGCACGATGATCAGCTTCAGCACGCCAGGAACGCCCGACGGCGAGAAGAGATCCAGAAAATGCAGGCCATGCTTCATGAACCCGAAGATCACGACCGTCGTCATGACGATCATGGCGAAGGCGAAGGTGACGGCGATCTGGCTCGTCACGGTGAAGGTGCCGGGAATGAGGCCAATCAGGTTGGCGAACAGCACAAACATGAAGAGCGAGAACACCAGCGGCAGGAATCGCATGCCCTCTTTGCCCGTGGTGGAGCGCACCGTGTCCGCGATGAATTCATAAAGCATCTCGGCTCCCGCCTGCAGGCGGCCTGGAACCAGCGCCTTGCCGCGCGTGCCGTAGAGCATCACCAGCAGCACAAGCGCCGTGACGATGATCATGAACAGCGACGAGTTGGTCAGCGAGAGATCATGGCCGAAAAAGCTGATCGACGGGCCGATCTTCGACACCGTGAACTGCTTGATAGGGTCCAGACCGCCGGATTCGCTCGCCACGTTCAACCTCGTTTGTCTGGCGAACCGTTGCCGGTCGCCTTTTCGTCTTGCCCTTGTGCCCCGGTCGCCACGCTGGCTGGCTTCGCCGCCAGCTTGTAGACGCTCCAGAACCCCGAAACCGCGCCAATCATCAACATGATGATCAGCCCCGCAGGTTCGGTGCCAAACCACCGGTCAATCCACCAGCCGATGAAGCCGCCGACCAGGATCCCGGCGAAAAGCTCGGAAGCCACGCGGAAACCCATGCCCATCGAGCGGCCGACAGAAGCGTCGTCGCGCCGCGAGGCGGCCTGCTCCTCCGCTTCTTTCTCGGACTTCCCGGCTGAAATCGCCTTCGACAACGTGTCGAGGCGCGCCTTGAGTTCCGCATCGCGGGGGTCACCGTCCTGAATGCCGTTGCCCATGTCAGGTTCCTTTTCCATCCTACGGCGTTGATGGCCGTCGAAGGGATCAGCTCCGTCATGTGCGCAACAATGGAGCCAGCAAGCC
>JBOFUS010000088.1:0-1526 GCA_051652685.1 Beijerinckiaceae bacterium | reverse complement strand
GGCAAGGGTCATCGTCATGCGGCCTTTTGAAACAGGGTGATCCGCAGGGTATGGGCAATTCGGGGATTGATCGAGGGCTCCTGGCGAGAGAATATCGGTGGAAAGAACTGTATAATCGACCAAGTCTAGGGATTTTCACATGACCGAACTTGACCGGCTTGATCGCCGCATCCTGAAAATCCTGCAGGAGGATGGCCGCATCTCCAACGTGGAGCTTTCGGACCGTGTCGGCCTGTCTCCTACCGCCACGGCGGAACGGGTCAAGCGGCTCCAGAAGGAGCAGGTCATCCGGGGATACGGTGCCAGGCTCGATCCCGGCAAGCTCGGCCGCTCGTTCCTTGTCTACATCGAGGTGACACTCGACAAGACCACCTCAGATGTCTTCGAGAAATTCGGCGCGGCAGTGCAGCGCGCGCCAGATGTGCTGGAATGCCATCTCGTCGCCGGCGGTTTCGACTATCTCGTCAAGACGCGGGTCTCTGACATGGCGGCTTACCGCACGCTGCTCGGCGACGTCATCCTCAGCCTGCCGGGCGTGCGCGAGACGCGCAGCTACGCCGTTATGGAAGAGGTCAAGACGGAGTCGCCGCTGCCGGTGTGAGAGATCCTGGAAAGGATCCATCGTCCACCGTCATTGCGAGCGTAGCGAAGCAATCCAGTGCAACGCCAGCCGCAAGCGACAACGCCAAAGCCTCATTCTGAACCGTCGTCTGGATTGCTTCGTCGCTTTCGCTTCTCGCAATGACGGGAACCTGGAGCACTTCGATCATTGCTCACGCCGCGCAAGCCCTGAACCCCGTCTCGATCGCGTCCTTCTTCAGCTCGCGGCCGATGAAGACGATCTTCGACGTGCGCTTTTCGTCCGCCTTCCAGTCGCGTTGCAGATCGCCGTCCAGCACCATGTGGACGCCCTGGAAGACGAAGCGCTTCGGCTCGCCCTTGAAGGCGAGGATGCCCTTGGAGCGCAGGATATTCGCGCCGTCGGTCTGCACCAGATCGTTGATCCAGGGCATGAACTTTTCGGGGTCCACATCGCCCGCGATCTCGCACGCCACGGACTGCATGTCCTCGTCGTGATAGTGCTTCAGCCCGCCGTGCGAATGGCCATGGTCGTGCTTGTGGCTCGGATGGTCACAGTCCGGCCCGCTGTGGTCGTGATCGTGCTGATGATCACGGGCGTGATCGTGGCCATCGTCCGCCGTCAGGAATGCCGGCTCTATTTCGAGGATGCGGTCGAGATCGAAGGCGTTGCGACCCAGCACCTCCTTGATGTCGACGTTGGATTTCACCGTCTTGTGCAGCTTGGCATAGGGGTTGATGGCGCGGATGCGGGCCTCGACCTCGCGCAGCTGCTCGGGCGAGACGAGGTCGGTCTTGTTGAGCAGGATCACGTCGGCGAAGGCGATCTGGTTCTTGGCCTCCGGCGCGTCCTTCAGCCGGTCCTTCAGCCACATGGCGTCGGCCACCGTCACGACAGCATCGAGACGGGCGGCGTCCTGCACGTCCTGGTCCATGAAGAAGGTCTG
>JBOFUS010000087.1:0-7907 GCA_051652685.1 Beijerinckiaceae bacterium | reverse complement strand
AGCATGGTGGTGGTGGCGATGGCCGTGCCGTAGAGGCCTGCCATGTTGAAGGTGACGATGATGCCGGCCACGATGACCAGCGTCGGCAGGGCGCAGGCCTCCAGCGAAACCGCCAGACCCTGGATGACGTTGGTGCCATGGCCCGTGACCGAAGCCTGGCTGATGGAGCGGACCGGGCGATAGCCGATGCCGGTGTAGTATTCGGTGATCCAGACGATCAGGCCCGTGACCGCAAGGCCCATGAGCCCGCAAATGAAGAGGTTCTGGCCGGTGATCACCTGACCGGCCACCGTTCCGACAACACCCCAGCCGATGGTCATCTGCGTGGCTATGGCAAGACCTGCGATGGACAGGATGGCCGAGGCCCAGACGCCCTTGTAAAGTGCGCCCATGATGGAGTTGTTGGCACCGAGCTTCACGAAATAGGTGCCGATGATCGAGGTGATGATGCAGACGCCGCAGATGAGCAGCGGATAGAGCATCACGGAGCCAAGCACGGCCTGGCCGCCGAAGAAGATGGCGGAGAGCACCATGGTGGCGACCACCGTGACGGCATAGGTCTCGAACAGGTCAGCCGCCATGCCGGCGCAATCGCCCACATTGTCGCCGACGTTGTCGGCGATGACGGCCGGGTTGCGGGGATCATCCTCGGGAATGCCGGCTTCGACCTTGCCCACCAGATCCGCGCCGACGTCAGCGCCCTTGGTGAAGATGCCGCCGCCCAGACGCGCGAAAATCGAGATGAGCGAGGCACCGAAGCCCAGCGCCACCAGCGCGTCGATGACTGTGCGGCTGTTGGGCGCGAGGCCCATGCCGACCACGAGGACGGCGTAGTAGACCGAGACGCCGAGCAGGGCGAGACCGGCAACGAGCATGCCCGTAACCGCGCCGGCCTTGAAAGCGACGTCAAGACCTCCGCCGAGGCTGTGCATTGCTGCCTGCGCCGTGCGCACGTTGGCGTTGACCGAGACGTTCATGCCGATGAAGCCCGTGGCTCCCGACAGGACCGCGCCGATGGCGAAGCCCACGGCCACCAACCAGCCGAGCAGCAGGCCGAGCGCCACAAAGATGACCACGCCGACGATGGCGATGGCCGTATACTGGCGCTTGAGGTAGGCCTGCGCGCCTTCTTTCACGGCGCCGGCGATTTCTTGCATCCGCTGTGAACCGGCGTCCTGCGCCATCACATTCTGGACCGTTACGATAGCGTAGACGATCGCCGCCACGCCACAGGCGATGGTGAGCCATAAAGCAGTCATATCTGGATTTTCCCCTGGTTTTTCAGGATTGGCCGCGCCGCGCCTCTTTTGCGGTCACGCTTCCTCCCAGTTCGTCGCGGCAAACTAGCAAAAGAACCCGAGGCTGCAAGCGCGGAATGCGCATTTCCCGAAGGAATCCGCTGTTCCTGCATAGCCGGCTCAGGCGCGTGCCGGCATCCTGCGACGCCCGACCAGCAGCGCTGCTGCGATGCAGACGACCGCGATGGGCGGCAGCGCCCAGTTGATCGCCTCCCAACCGACTTTCGCCAGCACGACGCCGGCGACGAGCGAGCCCAGCGTGGTAACGGAGAAAACGACGAAATCCGTGGCACCCTGCACCTTTGCCCGCTCGGCCGGCGCATGGCAGTCCGTCACCATCGCCGTAGCGCCGATGAAGGCGAAGTTCCAGCCAAGTCCCAGCAGGATCAGCGCGATCCAGAAATGCGCGACGGTGATGCCGGAAACGCCAACCATCGCCGCAGCGATGAGAATCACCATGCCGGCCGCAATCATGCGCTCCTTGCCGAAGCGCCCGATCAGCGAGCCGGTGAAGAAGCTCGGCCCGAACATGGCCACCACATGCCACTGGATGCCCAGCGTCGAACTCGTGACGCTGTGGCCGCACATGGCCATGGCGACGGGCGCGGCCGTCATGACGAAGTTCATCATGGCCTGCGCCGCCGTGGAACAGCCGATGGCGACGATCAGCTTGGGTTGGGAAAGCAACTCCCGCAAGGGCCGCTGCTCGCCGGAGATGCGCTCTTCTGCCGATTGGTCTTCAAAGCGCCCCGTTGCCAGCATGGCAAGAAGCGCCACCACCGCCTGGCCAATGAAGCTTGCAGCGAACAGATACGGCAGCATCATGTGCTGGGTGAAGATGACGAGCTGCGGGCCGATGAAAGCAGCAGCCACGCCGCCGGTCATGACCCAGGAGATCGCCTTGGGCCTGAAGCCCGGCGTCGCCGTGTCGGCAGCGGCAAAGCGATAGCTGTTGACGACAGCCTGGTAGAAGCCGGCGAGCATCGTGGCGAAGCAGAACAGGGGAAACGACGCCAGGTAGATCGATAGCGCTGCCAGCAAGCCGCCGAAAGCCCCGGAGAGGTTGCCGAGCATGAACACCGCGCGCCGGCCGATGCTGCGGGAAAGAAAAGCAACGGGCAGCGTCGCCAGTGCCGAGCCGAGGTAGAATGTGGTGATGGGAACCGTGGCGAGTGCGGCGTCAGCAGCGAGCGACTTGCCCACGATGCCGCCGGTCGCGAACACGACAGTGGCATTCGCTCCGGCAAGGCCGCTGGCGATGGCAAGGACGAGGGCATTGCGGCGGGCGATCACATCGCCTTGCGTGGCATTCATGCCGTCGTCATGCCGGAGCGGGCGACGACTGGCAAATCAACAGGGGTGATCGCATTGATCACGCAGCGAAAGCGGATCAGGCAGCGGCCTTGACCGGCTTCCGCTTGCGGATGCGCAGAAGCGTATAGACGCTGAAGCGGCCAAGACCCTCCGGCGGCAGGAACTGGGCCTCTGCCTGGGTGGCAGCCCAGGCCTCGACGCGCGCAATCGGGAAATCCGGGCGCAGACCCACGCCGCGCAGCATCGGCGCTACCGCTCGCTCGAAGGCGGCGATGGCCGGCGTGCGCGACTGGAAATGACTGACCACGATGATCTCGCCGCCGGGCTTCAGCATGCGCAGTGCATTGTCCAGCGCGGTCTCGGGTGCCTCGACCAGCGTCAGCACGAAAGGCATGACGATCGCGTTGTAGCGCCCGTCGGCGTGATCGAGCACATGAATATCGCCGATGACCAGATCATCAACCCGGTCAAGACCCGTGTCCGCCACCCGGGTGCGGGCGCGCGACAACATGGTCTCCGATAGGTCCACGCCCGTCACCCTGACATTGGCACCATAGAGTGGCAGAAGCAGGCCAGTGCCGACACCGACCTCAAGCACCGATCCGCCGATGCGCGTCGCTGCCGCTGCTGCCGCCACGTGCGCGGGCCGGAACAATGGCCCGCATAGCCAGTCATAGACCTGAGCCCAGTGATGATAGGCACGCGCAACGACGCCGGTTTCCAGATCACGGGCGATTGTGTTCATGGGGAAGGTGTCCGTCTGGCGCACTGAACAGGGCCTGTCTTTCAGCGAAGCCTGATTTTTGTGACGATGATTTGACAGACGCGGGATGGATTTCAGCCGGTGTTCGCCGAACGCTCGTTGGAATACACAAGGCTTGCCACCCGTTAGTCCCAATGGACGCAACGTCGGAAAAGACATCATAGGGCCTTGTTCCAGCGCTACCGGCGGCTCGCCTGTCATCAAACCGTGATGCAAATCGGTCAGGCGGCTGTGAGGACGTGGTGTTGCGCTGCAACAGACCCGAGGAGCCGCTGATGGCCACCTATCGTACGATGTTCCTCTCGGACACGCATCTGGGCATGAAGGCCGCGCAAGCTGACGCCCTGCTCGATTTCCTGCGCGACCACGATGCGGAAACGATCTATCTCGTCGGCGACATCATTGATGGCTGGGCGCTCAAGGGTGGCTGGTACTGGCCGCAGTCCCATAATGATGTGGTGCAGAAGCTGCTGCGCAAGGCGCGCAAGGGCGCACGCATCATCTATCTGCCTGGCAATCACGACGAGTTCCTGCGCGGCTACTACGGCACGCATTTTGGCGGGATCGAGGTGCAGGAAACGGCGATTCACGAAACGGCCGACGGCAAGAAGTATCTGGTGTTGCACGGCGATGCCTTCGATTTCGTGATCCGCCACGCACCCTGGCTCGCGCATCTGGGCGATTTTGCCTATGACGTGGCGATCTATCTCAATCGGATGGCATCAGCTTTTCGCCGCCAGCTGGGGCTGCCCTACTGGTCGCTCTCCGCCTGGGCCAAGATGAAGGTGAAGAATGCCGTCAACGTGATTTCCCGCTTCGAGGAGGCGCTGGTGGACGAAGCGGCAAAGCAGGGGGTACAAGGAGTTATCTGCGGCCATATCCACTGCGCGGCGTCACGGGACATGAACGGCATCCACTATCTGAACACCGGGGATTGGGTGGAGAGCCTGACGGCCCTGGTTGAGCACCCCGATGGTCGAATGGAGATCATTGACTGGGCGGCGCACATGCGTGCGGAGCAGATCGCGAAAAACAGGAAACAGCGATCAGAACCGGCACAACTTCCTACCCCCGCCAATCTGCCGATGCCAGAAACGGCGCGGGAAGCCGCATGAAGTTAATGATTGTGACGGACGCCTGGCGTCCACAGGTCAACGGTGTCGTCAAGACCCTGATCGCCACCATTGCCGGGCTGGAGGCGCGCGGCATCACCGTGGAAGTCGTCGGCCCTGATCAGTTCCGCACCGTCCCGCTGCCAAGCTATGGCGAAATCCGGGTGGCCCTGGCGCGCCCGGCCCACTTGCGCAAGCGTATGGAGGCTTTTGAACCCGACCATGTGCATATCGCGACAGAAGGGACGCTAGGCTGGGCTGCCCGCCATGTCTGCCTGAAGCAGGGTCGCTGTTTTACAACGAGCTACCACACGCGGTTTCCGGAATATCTGCGCGCCCGCGTGCCAGTTCCGCTCTCCCTCAGCTATCGGCTTCTGAAACGTTTTCACAACGCCGGCTCCGGCATCATGGTGGCAACGCAGTCCGTCGAGGATGAACTGAAGGAGCGCGGATTCCTCAACATCATGCGCTGGAGCCGGGGGGTCGACCTGTCGCGCTTCAATCCCGATGCGACGATGCTCAGCGAGCAAACCTGGCCGCGCCCGGTGTTCATGACGGTTGCGCGGCTGGCCCCGGAAAAGAACATCGAGGCGTTTCTGGCTCTCGATCTGCCGGGCACGAAGGTTGTGGTCGGCGACGGGCCAAGCGCCGAGGCGCTCCGTCAGAAGTTTCCGCAAGCCGTCTTCCTGGGCTCGCGCACCCATGACGAGCTGCCTGGCCTCTATGCCAATGCCGATGTCTTTGTCTTTCCCAGCCGGACGGATACTTTCGGCCTCGTGCTGATCGAGGCGCTGGCGGCGGGCCTGCCGGTCGCCGCCTACCCGGTGGCGGGTCCGCGCGATATCATCGCCAACAGCGCGGCAGGTGTGCTGTCGGAAGACCTGCGCCAGGCCGCGCTCGACGCGCTGCGCCTTGATCGCGCCTACTGCCGCGAGCACGCGCTGACCTTCACATGGGAGCGCTCGGTGGAGCAGTTTATCGACAACATCCGCGAGGCGCACAGCGGCGGAAAGCACAAGCTGGCGGCGTGAGGACTGCCAGGCCAGGTTGACCGAGCCATCGGCGAAGAATCGTTGCCTGCTTGATGCTGCTTCATCCACACCGTCCCTTCCAACCCCCCTCGCGCTCCTGCACACCCCCTGCTAAACCGCGCCGCATGTCTGCGAAAACGATCTCCACCGAGCCCGAAATCACCGCCGAACTGGTCAAGGCCCATGGCCTGAAGCCGGACGAGTATGCGCGGTTCGTGGCGCTGCTCGGCCGGACGCCAACCTTCACCGAACTCGGCATCTGTTCGGCCATGTGGAACGAGCATTGCTCATACAAATCCTCGAAGATTCATCTGAAGACGCTGCCCACCAAAGGTCCACGTGTCGTCCATGGCCCCGGCGAGAATGCCGGCGTCATCGACATCGGCGACGGCGATGTGGTCGCGTTCAAGATGGAGAGCCACAATCACCCGTCGTATATCGAGCCCTATCAAGGGGCGGCGACGGGTGTCGGCGGCATCCTGCGCGATGTCTTCACCATGGGTGCACGGCCGGTGGCGGCGCTGAATTTGCTGCGCTTCGGCGAACCGTCGCACCCGAGGACGAAGGGCCTTGTGTCCGGCGTCGTTGCTGGCATTGGCGGCTATGGCAACAGCTTCGGCGTACCGACAGTGGCAGGCTCGGTTGGGTTCCACAGGGGCTATAACGGCAATTGTCTCGTCAACGCCATGGCGGTGGGTATCGCGAAACGTGACGGCATCTTCACCAGCAAGGCGACGGGTGTAGGCCTGCCGATCGTCTATCTTGGTTCGAAAACCGGACGTGACGGCATCCACGGCGCGACCATGGCTTCGGCCGAATTTGACGGTGCGTCAGATGAAAAACGCCCGACCGTGCAAGTCGGCGATCCGTTTGCCGAGAAGTTGCTTCTCGAGGCCTGCCTCGAGATCATGGGCAAGGGCTGCGTTGTTGCCATCCAGGACATGGGCGCAGCAGGGCTCACGTCGTCGGCCGTCGAGATGGGGGCCAAGGGCGATCTCGGCATCGAGCTGGATCTCGATCAGGTGCCCTGCCGCGAGACGGGCATGAGCGCCTACGAGATGATGCTGTCGGAGAGCCAGGAACGCATGCTGATGGTTCTGAAGCCGGAGAAGGAGGCGGAGGCGCGTGCCATCTTCACCAGATGGGGCCTCGATTTCGCGGTCATCGGCCGCACCACCGATACAAGGCGCTTTGTGATCAGGCACGGCGGCGAGGTGAAGGCCGATCTGCCGATCCGGGAAATGGGCGATCAGGCTCCGGAGTACGACCGGCCGTGGGTTGCGCCAGCGAAGCGTCCTGTCATCAGGGCGACCGATATCGCGCCGCCGATGGACAACCGTGCAGCGCTGCTGGTGCTGCTTGCCTCGCCAGACCTCTGCTCGAAGCGCTGGGTCTATGAGCAATACGACACGATCATCGGCGGCAACACGCTGCAACGCCCTGGAGGCGACGCGGCTGTGGTGAGGCTGGGCGACGGGCCTAAGGCGCTGGCGCTGACCTGCGATGTCACGCCCCGCTATGTCGAGGCCGACCCGCTGGAGGGCGGGAAACAGGCCGTTGCGGAGACGTGGCGCAACCTGACTGCCGTGGGTGCGATGCCTCAGGCGCTGACTGACAATCTCAACTTCGGCAACCCGGAACGGCCGGAAATCATGGGCCAGTTCGCGCTTGCCATCCGCGGCATCGGCGAGGCCTCCCGCGCGCTCGACTATCCGGTCGTGTCAGGCAACGTCAGCCTTTACAACGAGACCAACGGCCAGGCGATTCCGCCGACACCCACCATCGGCGGCGTAGGCCTGATGGCGGATGGGGCGAAAGCCATGACCATCGGCTTCAAGGGCGAAGGCGACACGGTGCTGCTGATCGGCGCGACGGAAGGCTGGCTTGGCGCATCCGCCTGGCTCGCGACCATCTGCGGCCGCGAGGAGGGCGCGCCACCCCCGGTCGATCTTTCGGCCGAGAAGCGCAACGGCGATTTCGTGCGTGGGTTGATCCTTTCCGGCAAAGTGAACGCCGTTCACGACTGCTCTGACGGCGGTCTTGCGGTGGCGCTTGCCGAGATGGCAATGGCGGGCGGTGTCGGCTGCATGGTACAGGCAGATCAACAGGATACGCCCCGCCACGCTTTCCTGTTCGGCGAGGATCAGGCACGCTATCTGATTGCCGTGAACAATGTTCAGGCCGGCCCGCTGCTGGCAGAAGCAGCGACGGCCGGCGTGCCCGCAATGTTCATTGGTGTGACAACCGGCCGGTCATTGACGCTGCCCGGCGAAGCGCCGATATCTCTGGATGAGCTTGAGGCCGCCCATGAGGGCTGGCTGCCGGGCTATATGGCTTGAGGACCTGACAGACGATGCCCATGGCCGCTGCCGATATCGAGCGCATGATC
>JBOFUS010000086.1:0-2351 GCA_051652685.1 Beijerinckiaceae bacterium | reverse complement strand
CCGTTCATCGACTCTGCCACGGCGCTCCTGCCGCGCATGTCGCCGACGTCCTGGCTGAAATAGCCGATGACGATACCACGGTCGACCGCGACCTGGCCCTCGTCGGGCGGCTCCTCGCCGGTAATCAGCCGGAAGAGCGTGGTCTTTCCTGCGCCATTCGGCCCGACAAGGCCGATCTTCTCGCCCTTCTGCATGGCGGCCGACGCCTCGATGAAGACGAGTTGCTGGCCGTTCTGCTTGCTGATATTTTCGAGGCGGATCATGGACGCGCTTTGCCGTTCAGAGATGGAAGGCGCGGCTTAGGATGGTTTGTGCAACTGCGAAAGAGGGCACATTGTGAGCGCCAAGTGTATTGCGCCGACGTATCCCAAAATCATCACCCTGAGCCTGTCGAAGGGTCGAGAAACTTGAACTTCCGGCGTGTCGGCCTCGACCCTTCGACAGGCTCAGGGTGAGGCCTATGGAAGACTTCAGGCTAAACCTTACGCCGCGACCAGCTCCTCAGCTGCCTTGAGATCAACCGACACCAGCTGGCTCACCCCGCGTTCGGCCATTGTGACGCCGAAGAGGCGGTCCATGCGCGCCATGGTGATCGGGTTGTGCGTGATGATGATGAAGCGCGTCTCGGTTGTCGCCACCATGTCGTCGAGCAGGGCACAGAGACGTTCAACGTTGTGATCGTCCAGCGGCGCGTCGATCTCGTCGAGCACGCAGATCGGCGAGGGGTTGGTCAGGAAGACCGCGAAGATCAGTGCCGTCGCAGTCAGCGCCTGCTCACCTCCAGACAGCAGCGTCAGCACGGTGGGCTTCTTGCCTGGCGGCTTGGCGAGGATCTCGAGGCCCGCCTCCAGCGGATCATCGCTCTCGATCAGCTGAAGCTCCGCGTCGCCGCCACCAAACAAGGTGGCAAACAGGCGCTGGAAATGGCCGTTGACGATCTCGAAAGAGGCCAGCAGCCGCTCGCGCCCCTCGCTGTTGAGCGACTGGATGCCGCGCCGGAGCTTGCGGATGGCGGCATCGAGATCCTCACGCTCGGCGATCAGGTCCGTCTTGCGCTGCTCGGCTTCCTGCAATTCGTCATCGGCGCGCAGGTTCACTGCGCCAAGCCGCTCGCGCTCACGCTTGAGCACCTGCAGCCTGTCCTCGGTAGCGCGCAGCGGCGGCAGATCCTGGCCCGGCGTCAGCCCCGCCATTTCCGGCAGCGCAGAAGGCGGCGCGTCGAGGTTTTCGACCACCGCATGCTCCACCTCGCCGACGCGGGTGCGCGCGGCTTCCACCATCGCCTCGGAGCGGGCGCGGGATTCGCGGCTGGTCGCCAGATCCTGGAGCGTTGTGCGGGCGATGCGGTCGGCTTCCGCAAGGCCGGTTTCAGCGCGGGCGCGGTCGTCCGATGCGTCCTGCCGGGCCTTCTCCGCCTTGTCGATCTCATGGATGAGCCCGCGGCGGCGCACGATGAAATCATCGGGCGCGGCAGCAAGAGTCTCCTGCTCGCCGGAAAGTGCCACAGCACGCGCCTCCACCTCGGCAGACTGCTCCTGCGCCCGGTCACGGCGGCCGCGCCAGGCCGCAAGCTCATTGGCGATGGTGCGCAGGCGGCCTTCACGCAGCTCCGCTTCACGGTCGATGCCCTGAAGCGCCGCGCGCGCTTCTGCCGCCACGGCTCGAAACTGCGCCACCGTGGCGCGTCGCCCGTTGACGATGGCCTGCAACTCGGCGTCTGGCTGGAAACCTCCCATGGCGGCCTCGGCGGATGCCTTGGCAGCTGCCGCCTCGTCGCGGTTGGCGGCAAGGCGCACGCGGTTGTCAGTGAGCGCCTGAAGGCGCGCTGCGCGCTCGGCATCCTTGCGCTCTGCGGCGGTCAGGGCGTCACGCGCCTGATCGGCGGCGGTGCGAGCACCGCGCACAGCGTTGCGGGCCTCCTGCTCGGAACTTTGCGCGGCGCGGGCTTCCAGCTGAAGCTGCTCCATCGTGCCACGGCGCGCCTGAAGTTCGGCCTTGGCGGCGGTGGCGGAAGCTTCCAGCTCCACCAGCCGGTTCTTCTCGGCCAGCCGGCGTGCGGCGGCACTTGGTGCCTCGGCGGCCGCGGTGAAACCGTCCCAGCGCCAGAGATCGCCTTCCTTCGAGACGAGGCGCTGGCCGGGCTTGAGCAGGCGGCGGAGCGCTGCGCCTTCTGACCGGCCGACGATGCCGATCTGGGCCAGCCGGTGCGCCAGCGCTTCCGGTACCTTGACCTTTGACGACAGCGGCTCGGCTTGGGGAGGGAGTGCGGGTTCGCCGACCGTGAAATCACCGCCCGCCCAATGCATCGGCGCGGATGTGTTGATGGAGGCATCCAGATCATCGCCAAGCGC
>JBOFUS010000085.1:0-4933 GCA_051652685.1 Beijerinckiaceae bacterium | reverse complement strand
GGCCGGTATCATCTGGTGGAAGAGCCGCGCGGCAAGGCGATCATGCTGCAGGAAATCTGGGCGGAAGCCTGCCGCAACCCCAGGGTGGCGGAGATCTGCCACACCATGGATATTTCCATCGGCCAGAGCATCCAGAGCTTTGTCGAGGACTGGCGACGCCTTGAAAATGCCACGGGCGTGGGTTCTCCCGCCGAGGCGGCAGGCCTGATTATCGCAATCAGCGACGGGTTGTTCCGTCGCCGCGCCACCGATCCGGATTTCGATCCCGTGCGGGCTTTCGGCCTCGCACTCCCCGTCATTCTCCACGTCATCGGCGTCAACCCCGCCGGCAGGACCCATCCATGAACCGCCTTTTTCCTTGCGTTACCGCCGGTGTCATCGCTGTTTCGGTCCTGTCCTTTCCGACATTCGTGATGGCGGAGGCGTCAAAGCCTGTACGCCGCGATCCGTCGGTCACGGTGTCGACTGTCAGGCGCGCACCCATGATCGACAGTGTGCTGGTGACAGGCACCCTGATCGCCAGGGAGGAGGTGCAGATCGCGCCTCAGGTTGAAGGTTTTGCCATCACCGAAATCCTTGTCGAGGAGGGCGATCAGGTGAAGGCCGGCCAGGAGCTGGCGCGGCTGTCGCGCGAGACGCTGGATGCGGCGCTTGCCCAGAACACGGCGCAGATCGCCCGCGCCGATGCGGCCATCGCCGCCGCCCGCAGCGCCATCATCGATGCGGAGGCCGCGCGCCAGCAGGCGCAATCCTCGTTCCAGCGCACGCAGGCGCTGCGCACCGAAGGTATTGCTTCCGCCGAGACCTTCGACCAGCGTCAGGCGCTGGCCCGGCAGACGGTGGCGCGGGTCACCTCGGCCCAGGAGCAGTTGCGCCTGTCAGAGGCGGACAGACTGGTGGCGGAGGCGCAGCGCGCGGACTGGATGATCAAGATCGGCCGCACGGAAATCCGCGCGCCCTATGCCGGCGTGATCAGCCGGCGCACGGCGCGGTTGGGGGCCATCGCTGCCGCCGCTTCGGGCGAGCCGCTCTTCCGCCTGATCCGTGATGGCGCGATCGAGCTCGAGGCCGATGTCGCCGAACATGTGATGGCCCGCATCCGGCCCGGCCAGACCGCCAGGGTGCAGCCGGCCGGCCGCGACGATTTCGTATCGGCGACCGTGCGGCTCGTGTCGCCCGAGATCAACCGTGGCACGCGCCTTGGCCGTGTGCGGCTCGAGATTGCCAATGGCGGGGCGCTGATCGTCGGCAGCTTTGCGCGCGGCGAGATCGAGATCGACCGCCGCGAGGCCGTGGTCGCGCCGCTGTCGGCGGTGCTGTTCTCGCCGGAAGGCACGCGCGTGCAGGTCGTGAAGGACGGCACCGTGGAGAGCCGTCCGGTCGAGACCGGTATCCGCGCGGGCGGGCGCATCGAGATCAGGTCGGGCCTCGCCGAAGGTGAGACGGTCGTCTCGATTTCCGGCACATTCCTGCGCGCAGGCGACCGCGTTACGCCCATTCCGGCAGAGTGAGGAGAAGCGTCATGGCCGTGAATTTCTCCGCCTGGTCGATCCGCAAGCCGATCCCGTCGATCCTGCTGTTCATCGTGCTTTGCCTGATGGGCTGGGTCAGCTTCATGCAGCTGCCCATCACGCGCTTTCCCAACATCGACGTGCCGGTTATCGTCGTCTCGGTGACGCAATCAGGCGCGGCACCCGCCGAGCTTGAGACACAGATCGCCAAGCGTGTGGAAGGTGCCGTCGCCGGCATCACCGGCGTCAAGCGCATCGTGACCAAGCTGACTGACGGGCGCGCACAGGTGGTCATCGAGTTCAACCTCGAGGTCAACGCCGAAAAGGCGACGAACGACGTCAAGGATGCGATTGCCAAGATCCGTGCAGACCTGCCGCGCACCATCGACGAGCCGATCATCGAGAAGATCGATGTCGAGGGTCAGGCGATCCTCACTTACGCTGTCGCCTCGCCGGGCAAGACGCTGGAGCAATTGTCGTGGTTCGTGGACGATGTGGTGAAGCGCGACCTGCAGGGCGCGAAGGGCGTCGGTCGCGTCAGCCGTATAGGCGGCGTCGAGCGCGAAATCCGCATCACGCTTGATCCCGACCGGCTGAATTCGCTGGGCATCACCGCCGCCGACGTGAACCGCCAGCTGCGCGCCACCAACGTGGACCTTGCCGGCGGGCGCGGCGAGATCGGCGGGCAGGAGCAGACCATCCGTACTCTGGGAGGAGCACGAACGGTGGAGGAACTCGGCCAGACGAAGATCATCCTGCCGCGTAACCGCGAGGTTCGGCTCTTCGAGCTTGGCACCGTCACGGATGTCTATGAAGAGCCCCGCGCCTTTGCGCGGCTCGATGCCGAGACCGGCGTGGTCACCGCCGCGATCTACCGTGCCAAGGGCGCTTCCGACTACGACGTGAAGAATGTCGTTCTGAAGCGCATCGCCGAGATCGAGAAGCGCAACCAGGAGGTGACTTTCACGCCCATCGACGACTCGGTGCGCTACACCTACGGCAATTACAAATCCGCCATGACCACGTTGATCGAGGGCGCGCTGCTGGCCGTCGTTGTCGTGTTCGTCTTCCTGCGCGACTGGCGCGCTACCCTCATCACCTGCATCGCGCTGCCGCTGTCCATCATCCCGACCTTCTGGGCGATGGACATGATGGGGTTCTCGCTCAACCTCGTGTCGCTGCTGGCCATCACGCTCGTCACGGGAATTTTGGTGGATGATGCCATCGTCGAGATCGAAAACATCGTCCGCCATATCAACATGGGCAAGTCGCCCTACAAGGCGGCGATGGAAGCGGCGGACGAGATCGGCCTCGCGGTCATCGCCATCACCATGACCATCGTCGCAATTTTCGCGCCGGTGTCCTTCATGGGCGGCATCGCGGGGCAATACTTCAAGCAGTTCGGGCTCGTGGTCGCCGTAGCGGTGCTGTTCTCACTGCTTGTCGCGCGCCTGATCACGCCGATGCTCGCCGCCTATTTCATGCGGCCGAAGCCGCACAGGGAGCCGAAGGACGGCTTCATCATGCGCGCCTACACGGGCTTTCTTGCCGGTACCCTGCGCTTCCGCTGGCTCACGCTGATCGCCGGCTTCGCCATCTTCTACGTTTCGCTGTGGAGCACGAGCCTGCTGCCCACCGGCTTCGTGCCGCCGGAGGATTCCGCCCGCACGGTGCTCGCGCTGGAACTGCCGCCGGGAGCCACGCTGGAACAGCAGCGCAGGAAGACCGACGAGGCCGTTCGCAAGATCCGCGAAATCCCGGAAGTGCGTCAGGTGCTGATCATCGGCGGCTCCTCGCCCACCGGCGACCGCGAAATCCGCAAGGCGTCGGCCTATGTGCTGCTGACGCCCAAGACCGAGCGCGTGAAGAAACAGCGCCAGCTGGAAGGCGAGATCGCCGCCAAGGTGTCGGAAGTTCCCGACATGCGCGCCTGGTATGTCAATGAGCGTGGCGAGCGCGAGCTTGCCGTCAGTCTTGTCGGCACCAACATTGCCAACCTCGACAAGGTAACGGCCGAGATCGAGGGCGCACTGCGGCAGATGCCGGAGTTCCGCAACGTTGCCGCTATCGCCGGCCTCGAGCGCCCGGAAATCGTGGTGCGGCCGCGCGCCGAGGAGGCTGCCCGCTTCGGTGTCTCCACGGACCAGATCTCGGAGGCCGTCCGTGTCGCGACCATCGGCGATGTCGGCCCGGCGCTTGCCAAGTTCAACGCCGGCGACCGCCTGATCCCGATCCGCGTGCAGGTGGAGGAAGGCGCGCGCAACGACCTGCGTTATGTCGAGAGCATGATGATCACGGGCGCGGCCGGCGTCACCGTGCCGCTTTCTGCCGTCGCCGAGATCGGATTCGGGCAGGGCTATTCATCGGTCGAGCGCTACAATCAGGTGCGCCGCATCGTCATCGGCGCGGACCTCGTCGGGATCACGACCGGGCAGGGGCTCGAAAAGATCATGGCGCTGCCGATCATGCAGAAGCTCCCCGATGGCGTCGGCCTGCTGGTGACGGGCGATGCAGAAATCCAGAATGATGTCTTCTCCGGCTTCGCCAAGGCCATGGGGCTGGGCCTCATCATCGTCTTCGGCGTGCTGGTGCTGCTCTTCGGCAGCTTCTTCCATCCTGTCACGATCATGCTGTCGCTGCCCCTTTCCGTCGGCGGCGTCATCCTGGCGCTGCTGCTCACCAACAACCCGATCTCGATGCCTGTGGTCATCGGTATTCTCATGTTGTTCGGCATCGTTACCAAGAACGCGATCATGCTGGTTGATTTCGCGGTGGAGGCAGAACATCGCGGCGTGCCGCGCGACGAGGCCATCATCGACGCCGGCCGCAAGCGCGCGCGGCCGATCATCATGACGACGATCGCCATGGTGGCCGGCATGGTGCCGCCGGCCCTTGGCGTCGGCGATGGCGGCGAGTTCCGCGCGCCGATGGCCATCGGCGTGATCGGCGGCCTGCTTGTCTCGACCGTATTGAGCCTCGTCTTCGTGCCGTCGTTCTACTCGGTGGTGGACAGCATCAGCCGTCTCATCAGCCGGCTCTTCTCGGGGTTCGCGGGACCGAAAGAAGACGACGACGTACCCGCGCATGGACCGCCGGTGGTGACGAAGCTGATGCCGAAACCGGAGACGCGGCTGGCGGCAGAGTGAAGTGAAGAATGCAGCCGGATAACGCTCATCCCGCCGCCGCTACATCCGGCCCTTGTGGATGCCTTCCCATCGACTGCAAAAGGGCGATGATGTAGCCGTAGCAGAAGGCAAAGGCTGGGGTGTCTTCGTCAACTCCCGACACTTTGGGCGCGTGATCCGGCATGACCATGTATTGATAGCCGACCTCGCCGTAGAGCTTCATCGACTTCACCATGTCCATGTCGCCCTCATCGGGCAAGGTCTCCATGAAGGAGAGCTTGCCGCCCCGGATGTTGC
>JBOFUS010000084.1:0-1805 GCA_051652685.1 Beijerinckiaceae bacterium | reverse complement strand
GTATACCCACAGCGCCACTGCTTGCATCCGGCGAGTTGGGCAGTGTGCAGACGATCGCTCTCGGCAGGGCGCTGAAGGACGCGGGCAAGCAGGGTCTTGTGCGCGTCATCATGATCCACCATCCGCCGACAGACACGGGCACGACCTTCGGCCGTGGCCTGCGGGACGCCAAGGCTTTCGAGACCTGCGTCCGCGAGAACGGCGCGGAGCTCGTGATCCACGGCCACAATCACAAGCAATCCGTGGTCCGGATCAAGGGACCGGAGCATGACGCCGTCGTGGTCGGTGTGGCTTCGGCGTCGGCAGTGCCTGGCAGCGCCAACCACCGCGCTGCCTATCACCTCTACCGCATCGGTCGCCGGGATGGCCGGGTGTTCATCGAGATGCAGGTGCGCGGGCTTCTGCCGGGCGGCGCCATTGGTGATGTGTCGAGGCAGACGCTCTTCTGACCTCGCGAGGTGCTCACACTGCGCTCTTGAGGAGCAAGTAGGCGAGCCACGCGCCGGCTGCGACAGCGAGAAGCATCAGCAACACCGTCCATAGCCATGACGGCCCGCGCGAAACACTGCGCGCCGCCATGGCTGCACCCATGCCTGCGGCCGCCGTGGTGGCGGCGGCAATGGTTGGAGCTACCGAGGATGCCGCGCCTGAAGCGGCGGAAGCTACGGTCGCGGGCGCTGCGGACAGCGTTGTGCCGGCGAGACCAACGGCCTTTTCCACGTGCGCCGAGACTCCCGTAACGGCCGACCTTGCCGGTTCGGACAATGCGGAAACGGCAGATGAAACCGTTGTTTCCGCAGCCTCGACCATGGTCACAGTGGTTTCGGTTGCCTTATCGACGAGGGAGGAAGCAGCTTCGTCCAGCTTGGGCTGAATCCCGTCTGCCAATTCTGTCACCTGGACATCGGCCGCACCGATGGCCTCCCGTGCGGCAGCAATCTTCTCGGCGAACAGGCTGGCGGTGGCCGGCGCTGCAACGGCCGCAGCCAGAGGGGCGGCGACCGCAGCAACCGGTTCCGCTCGCGGTGCATCTGGCAAGACAACGGGAGACTTCGGCACCACTTCGGCCGGCGCAAGCACGACCGGCTCGGATGCGGCCGCCGGCAGATCGCGCGCCACAGCCGGCAGGACCGACGCGTCCAGTGAGGGTGGCGGCAGCCGTCGATCAAGTGCAGCGTCCGAAGCCAGCGCGCGCTCGCGCTCGACCAGGCGTTCGGCGATGTAATCCGTCACACGGTCGACGATGCGCTGGGGATCGTCGCTTTCCGAAAGCGTCACGCGACCGGAGCGGGTTTCCTGCAGAAACCGGTAGGTCTTGTGGTCCTTCGACATCTCCACATACGCGATCACATCGACGAAGAGGCGCGGCCGCTCGTTGGGCACGAGGCCCAGATCGAACAGCTCCACATCGCGCGGGATGGCGGCGTAGAGCGGTTGCAGCTTCTTGCGCAGCCCTTCAAGCCGCGAAATCGAGACAGCCCGCGTGTCGCGGCTGAAGCTGTCGCGCTCGGCTTGCGCTGCACGGGCACGGTTGATGGCCTCGGCGAGCGCGAGCGCCGCGAGATTGGGGCCAAGCTCCGTGTCGCTTGCGCCGGACGAGATAAACTTGTTCTCGAGATCCTGCATGGTGAGAAACGCTTTCGGGATCGTGTTGCCGCACCGCTGTCCTAACGCGATACAGACTGCCGATCAAAACATTATGAAAGTGTTAACCATCAAATACAGCGCCCGCCGTCCACTTCCAGCACGGCCCCCGTGATCATCGCGGCCTCATCGGAGGCCAGGAACAGCGCCGCATCGGCGAT
>JBOFUS010000083.1:0-2505 GCA_051652685.1 Beijerinckiaceae bacterium | reverse complement strand
AACTGTCTAAACATATGATATCATTGACTATTTAGTTGACGTTCGGTGGGCGAGAGTCTAACGAGGGCTTAGATTTTGGAGGCTCGGCTTTGAAGAACGGAACCCTGCTCGCTGTTGTTTTTTGCTGTACGACCGCGACGGCGGCGGTGGCGGCCGAAGTCAACATCTACACGGCACGCGAGCCGAAACTGATTGAGCCGGTGCTCAAGGCCTTCACACAGGACACTGGCATCAAGACGAACGTCGTTTTTGTCCGCGACGGGCTTGAGGAGCGCATCCGCGCCGAAGGCGCAAACAGCCCTGCGGACGTGATCCTGCAGGTCGACTTTTCCCGCCTCGTCCAGGCGAAGGAGATGGGGATCACGCAGCCGGCCAATTCTGCGCTCCTCAACTTCCTCACCCCTGCCGCATACCGGGACGCGGATGGCCACTGGTTCGCTTCGACCCTGCGGGCGCGCGTCATCTTTGCCTCGAAAGAGCGCGTCAACGATATGGTTCTGACCTACGAAAATCTCGCCGATCCCCGATGGCGCGGCCGGATCTGCAGCCGTGACGGCCAGAACGCCTACAACACGTCCCTGTTTGCCGCGATGACGGCCCGCGTGGGAGCGGAGAAAGCGGAGGCCTGGCTGAAGGGGCTGCGCGCCAACCTGGCCAGGAAGCCATCGGGCGGGGACCGTGACGTGGCAAAGGACATCGCGGCGGGCCAATGCGACATCGGCCTCGCCAACACGTACTATCTCGGCCTCATGCTGAACCAGGAGCCTGATCGTCGGCCTTGGGCGCAGGCGGTGCGGCCGATCCTTGCGACTTTCGAGGGCGGTGGAACACATGTAAACATTTCCGGCGCGGCGCTCTCAAGGTATGCCCCAAACCGCGCTGCGGCCCTGCAACTGATGGAATGGATGGCAGGAGACAGGGCGCAGTCGCTCTATGCGCGCCAGAATTTCGAGCATCCCGTGCGGGCCGGCATTGAGCTCGATCCGACGGTAAAGGCCTTCGGTGAGCTCAAGCCCGACGCGACGCCGCTTGTGGAAATCGCGCGCCACCGCAAGACCGCCAGCGAACTCGTCGACAAGGTCAACTTCAACGCGGGGCCCGGCAGCTGACAACGGCGCAGTACCCGGAAAGTTCCGCGCCGGTCCATCCGGACGCGAAGCTTGGCCAATCCGATCCCGGATGGTGGGCGGTGGCGGCCGCGTTGCTTGCGCTTGCGCCCGTTGCTGCCCTTGTGGATCTTGCGGTCCGCTACGGCGAGGCGGAGCGCGTGCTTTTTCCGACGTTGCTTCCCGCGCTTCGGGATACGGGATTGCTGTTGTCAGGTGTCGTTTGCCTGACCACGCTCCTCGGCGTCGGTTGCGGCTGGCTGGTTGCGCGCTACGAGTTTCCCGGACGAAAGGCGCTCGCCTGGGCGCTGGTTCTGCCGTTCGCCACACCAACGTATATTGCGGCTTACTGCTATATCGAATTCTTCGACTTCTTTGGCCCCGTGCAAACAGCCTTGCGGCAGCTGACAGGGGTGACGCAGGCGCGGCAATACTGGTTCCCGGAATTCCGCACCATGAACGGTGCCATTCTGATCATGTCGATCGTGCTTTACCCTTATGTCTATCTGGCGACACGGGCGGCACTGACGCTTCAGGGATCGAGCCTGATCGATACGGCGAGGAGCCTTGGATGCGGCGAGGTTTCAGCGCTGCTCAGGGTCGCACTGCCCATCATCTGGCCGGCGCTCGCGGCCGCGCTGGCGCTTGTCGCCTTTGAGACACTGAATGATATCGGCGCGGTCCAGTATCTTGGCGTTAACACACTGACCGCTGCCATCTATGTGACGTGGCTTAACCGGGGCGGGCTCGGCGATGCGGCCCTCATCGCGCTGGCGGCGCTTGTGCTGATCGTGGGCCTGATCTGGCTGGAACGGGCGGTGCGTCGCCAGAAACGTTTCCAGCTGACGGCCCGCCCTACCCGGCCGATGGGCCGCGTCAGACTGTCGGGCTGGCGCGCCGCCCTTGCCAGCTTCGCCTGTACAGTTCCGGTCCTGCTCGGATTCGGCGTTCCATTCCTTGTCCTGATCAGGGCCGTGGGTGCGCAGGGCTTCGTCGCCAGCGTCGATCCCGCACTCGTGTGGGCAACCGTCAACTCGATCAGTGTTGCGGGTGCAGTGACCTGCCTTGTGATGGGGCTCGCTGTTGCCCTGTCCCTTGCCGGCCGTTTCTCCCGTTCACCACTGACGCCACCGGCGTTGAGGTTGGCGGCGCTGGGATATGCGCTTCCCGGCACCGTGCTGGTTCTCGGCCTTATGCCCCTTCTCGGTGGGCTGGACGGTCTCGCGAATGATGCGGTCATGGCGCTTGGCGGACAAAGGATTGGACTGATCTTCGCATCGTCAGTCGCGGCAATCGTGCTGGCCTGCGTTATCCGCTTCCTCGCTGTCGGTCTGGAGCAGACGCAGGCAGCCCTCGGTTCTATTTCCTCCAATGCCGACCACGCGGCCGCCACGCTGGG
>JBOFUS010000082.1:0-3231 GCA_051652685.1 Beijerinckiaceae bacterium | reverse complement strand
ACTGCGACAGCCTCGAAATTCCCGAGCGCGCGGATGCGATCCAGATAGGGATCTGACTGGGACGCGATGGTTCCACCGCGCTGGAACAGCTGTCGGCCATCCTCTGTCGCCGCACCAAGCTGTCGCGCCGCTTCGTTGAGCTCTTCAATGAACGCGGTGTTGAGCACGCGCCGCGTACGCTCGTCGGCCGCATCGCTGGCGCGTTGTGCCATGGAGAAAACGGTGATCACGACCGCTGCCAGAATCGCGAACAGCAGCACTGCGAAAGGCAGCACCGATGTCGATGCAAGCTTCCGCGCCTTTGATTTGGTGCTGATGTCCTGCATTTGCGCCCGGGAATAGAACTGTCGGCGGACAATGGCAGGCAGAAGTTACCCAACCATTGAAAGCGCGACGATTTTCAGTTCGGTTGTAACGCTGGGGTAACCGCTTCTTGCGGCTTGCGTCAGATATGCCCGAGCCCCTTCAGGCTCGCATGACCCTGCTTCCCGACGATGACATGGTCGTGAACCAGGACACCAAGAGGCCGGCCGATTGCCACGATGTCCTGCGTCATCCGGATATCTGCCTGCGAGGGCGTTGGATCGCCGGAAGGATGGTTGTGGACAAGAATAACCGCTGTCGCCGACAGTTCAAGGGCCCTGCGCATGATCTCGCGTGGGTAGACCGGCGTATGGTCGACAGTTCCGCGCTGCTGCACCTCATCGGCAATCAATTGATTGCGTTTATCGAGGAAGAGAATGCGAAACTCCTCGCGGCCCGCGAACGCCATGGCGGTGCGGCAATACTCAATGACGCTGGTCCATGAAGACAGCACCTCGCGGCGGGCGACCGCGCCCTTGGCCATGCGCTGGCCAACGGCCGCGAGAATCTTGAGATCGACCGCCGTGCTGTCGCCGATACCCTGAACCTCGACCAGACGCTCCACAGGTGCGGCGATGGTCTCGGCGAAGGAGCCGAAGCGCGCGATGAGCCGCTTGGCGATTGGCTTGACGTCACGGCGCGGGAGGGAACGAAAGAGAGCCAGTTCAAGAAGTTCATAGTCGGGCAGCGCCTCCGCGCCGCCGAGCACAAATCGCTCGCGCAGCCGCTCCCGATGTCCGCCCGCGCCGGCATCGTCAGGCATGGCGACGCGCAGCCGGATTGTCGAGACCCTTGGGCGACAGTGTGAAGATTTCGCAGCCCGTTTCCGTGACGCCGATCGTGTGCTCGAATTGCGCCGAAAGCGAGCGATCCCGCGTCACCGCCGTCCAGCCATCGGACAGCACCTTCACATGCGGCCGGCCAAGATTGATCATCGGCTCGACTGTGAAAATCATGCCGGCCTTCAGCTCCGGCCCGTCGCCCTTGCGGCCATAGTGCAGCACATTGGGCTCGTCGTGAAACAGGCGGCCGACACCATGGCCGCAGAAATCGCGCACGACAGAACAGCGCTCCCCTTCCGCGTGGGTCTGGATCGCCGCCCCGATATCGCCCAGATAAGCGCCCGCGCGAATCACCGAAAGGCCGACCATCAATGACTCGTAGGTCACCTCGACAAGGCGCTCGGCGCGACGGGGAACCTCTCCCACGAGGTACATGCGGCTCGCATCCCCGTGCCAGCCGTCGACGATCAAGGTGACATCAACGTTGACGATGTCGCCGTCCCTCAGCGGTTTGTCATCGGGAATGCCGTGGCAGACCACGTGATTGACGGATGTGCAGCATGAGCGTGTGTAGCCGCGATACTGCAACGTGGCAGGATAGGCCCCGTGCTGCATGGCAAAGGCAAAAATCGCCTGATCGATGGCCGCAGTGGTGACGCCGGGGCGTACCAGGTCAACCACGAGGTCGAGCGCTTCGGCCGTCAGCCGGCCGGCTTTGTGCATGGCCGCGAAAGCGTCCGGTCCGTGAATGCGGATCTGGCCCGGCTGGCGGCGATCCTGCCCGTCGATATCCGCCAGCGGAGCGGGAAGTGTGCTTGTCATGCGTCGCCCGGAACGCGCATCACCGGGGTGATCCGCCGTTTGTCATCCTTGATAGCACAGCATATAGCCGTCTGGCGCGTTTCGTCCAACACTCCGCCCCGCGGGCCAAGGATGAATGCGCGCATTGGGCTGCCATAACGCATTGCAACCACGAAAGACAGACGGACGCGTGACACCGCCGGAAGACGCCCACCAACCCTACGGAACCTTCGCACCCGACGCCGCCGTGCGCGGCATCCTCAACCGGACGCGCCAGGCCGGCGCAGGCTGGCTTCAACGCCGCGTGGCTTTCGTGCTGCGGCGCATCGCGATCAGTCGGCTCGCCGGCAAGCCGGTTGATACGGAAGCACTGGGCGCGCGCATGCGCCTTCATCCCTACCGCAACGTCTGCGAGAAGCGCATCCTGTTCACGCCACAGTTCTTCGATGCGGAAGAACTGGATATGTTGCGTGCGCACTTTCGCGAAGGCTTCGTCTTCCTCGACATCGGCGCCAACATCGGCGGCTATTCGCTCTTCGTCGCGGCGCATGCGGGGCCGAGCGCCCGCGTGCTGGCGCTGGAACCGCAACCGGAGATCTATCGCCGGCTTGTCTTTAACCTGCGCCTCAACGATTTCCCGACCGTGAAGGCCGTCGCCTGTGCCGTCGCCGACAAGGATGGCGAACTGACGCTTTTCATCTCACAGGACAACCAGGGCGAATCGAGCGTCAAGATCATGGCCGGCGGCTCCTCCGGCGTGCGGATCACGGTGCCCTCGCGGCGCTTGCTGGCATTGATCGAGGAAGAGGGCTTTACCCGGATCGATGCCGCCAAGCTCGATACGGAAGGGGCGGAAGATATCATCCTGGAGACATTCTTCGGCGAGGCTCCGGAGTCGCTCTGGCCGCGCCTCCTGATCATCGAGCGCGGTAACAACCGCTGGCATGTGGATGTGCCGGCGCTGCTGGCCGCCAAAGGCTACCGCGTGCTGCGCGAAACGCGCAACAACCTGATCTGGGAACGCGCCTGACGCGCTTCAGTACGGCCGGCTGATCAGCCGGCCCCAGACGGCTTCCATCACCATCTGGTGTGCGCGGTGCGAAATCTGCTCCAGCGAGGGCGTCGCCACGAACATTTCGCGTGCCTTGGCGCGCATCTCGTCCGGTGTCGGCACATGGGGCAGCTGCGGCCAGGCGATCTGCGGCATGTGGACATTGGCAAAACGCTCGGATGCCTGCGCGGAAAGCGCGGCCTGGGCTTCCTGCACACGCAGTTTCAGATCTTC
>JBOFUS010000081.1:0-3841 GCA_051652685.1 Beijerinckiaceae bacterium | reverse complement strand
GCACTTTTGCCAACGCCGGCTCTCGCCAGCCATCTGCCGCGCGATCCGGTTCAGGCCGTCGAGCTGATGCGCCGGCAGAACCCGCGCCTGGGCTCGATGCATGCCACCGCCCGTTCGATCGGCAAGGAGCTTGAAGGCCAGCGTGCTGGCCAGCTGCCGAAGATCAATCTGGAGGTCGACGGCGACAGCAAGAATTTTGCCGCGCTCAACCGCCACAAAAACGAGGCGGACGCCCGCGCATTGATCACCATGCGCTACAAGTTCATGGATGGCGGACTCGGCCGCGCCGCCATCGACCAGCTGCACAACAGGCAGGAGGCGCAGCAGCATCTGTTGCGCAACGAAGAAGAGCAGACTGTCGCCGATATCCGCCAGGCCTATCGCGCCGTGGACAGCGCACGGCGCAAAGAGCGCCTCGTGGGAGAAGGCGTTGGCACGTCGCGCAAGGTGAAGGAACTCTATCTCGAACAATTCAAGGCGGGGCGCAGGACAGTTTTCGAACTTCTCGATGCGCAGATGTCGAGCTTTACGGTCCGCCGCACCGAAATCGAAAGCCGGCATGAATCGCAGCGCGCCACCTTCGAGATCCTGCGCCATACCGGCCGTCTGGCAGAAGCGCTGTCGAAGGCATCGCCCGGCGAGCGGATGACGCAGAGACCGGTGGCGCGATCAGCCTCAGCTCCCCGGGCAGCGCCTCCTCGCGCGCGGGCCTCCGTTGCCCCAACGGCAACCGGCGCGCAACCGATGAGCTACCCTGTGAGTCCCGCCCGGATGCCCAAGCGCATCGATGAGGCCAAGCTTTCTGCCGCCGCCAGCCCGGCAGGGACTCAGAAATAAGCCGGCAATATATCTGCATCTTCCTATTGTTGCTGCTTTGTGTCAGCCGTGCTCAACTCAGTTCCGGCCGTCATGTGCGTGTCATGTCATGTTCCTGTCACATGGACATGGTCGGCAAAGAAGCATTTTCCGGGGGATGGTGCCCATCGCCCGCCACGAGGAGAGACACATGTTGAAGATCCTTGCCGCCGCTTTCGCGCTGAGCGTAAGCGCAACCGCCGCCATGGCCCAGACCGAGATCCAGTGGTGGCACGCCATGACCGGCGCAAACAACGACGTGATCGTCAAGCTCGCCGAGGACTTCAACGCTTCGCAGAAGGACTACAAGGTGGTTCCCGCCTACAAGGGCAGCTATGCCGATACGCTGAACGCCGGCATTGCCGCCTTCCGCGCTGGCCAGGCCCCCCACATCATGCAGGTGTTTGAGGTTGGCACCGCGACGATGATGGGTGCCAAGGGCGCGGTGAAACCCGTGCAGGAAATGATGAAGGAAGCCGGCGAAGCGTTCGATCCTAACAGCTATCTGCCTGCCATCACCGGCTACTACTCCACCGTGAAGGGCGAGATGCTGTCCTTCCCGTTCAATTCCTCGTCGGCCGTGATGTGGTACAACAAGGATGCCTTCCGCAAGGCAGGCCTGAACGCCGACGCGCCGCCCAAGACCTGGCCGGAGGTGTTTGACGCCGCCCGCAAGCTCAAGGCCTCCGGCTTTGACAAGTGCGGCTTCTCGACCGCCTGGATCACCTGGCTGAACATCGAGCAGCTGGGCGCCTGGCACAACGCGGCTGTCGGCACGAAGGCCAACGGCATGGATGGCTTCGATACCAGCTTCCAGATCAACAGCCCGCTCTTCGTCACACACCTGACGAACCTCGTGAACCTGCAGAAGGAAGGCGTCTTCTCCTACTCGGGCCGGACCAACACCGGCGAGGGTCGCTTCACCTCCGGCGAATGCCCGATCTTCCTGACGTCGTCGGCCTTCTTCGGCAACGTGCGGGCCAACGCGAAGTTTGAATGGGCGAACACCGTGATGCCGTACTATCCCGATGTCGCCGGCGCGCCGCAGAACTCGATTATCGGCGGTGCCTCGCTGTGGGTCATGGGTGGCAAGTCGACGGCCGAGTACAAGGGCGTCTCGAAGTTCTTCACCTTCCTTTCCGACGTGGACCGTCAGGTGAAGCTGCACACCGAGTCGGGCTATCTGCCCATCACCAAGGCCGCCTACGCCAAGGTGAAGGACAGCGGCTTCTATAAGGACAAGCCGTTCCTCGAGACGCCGCTGCTCCAGCTGAACAACAAGGCGCCCACCGAGAACAGCCGTGGCCTGCGCTTCGGCAACCTCGTGCAGATCCGCGACATCTGGTCGGAGGAGTACGAGGCAGCGCTGAACGGCCAGAAGGCACCCAAAGCTGCCATGGACGCTGCTGTCGAGCGCGGCAACGCCGTGCTGCGCCAGTTCGAGCGCACTGTGACGCGCTGATCAGGCAAGGATATCCTTCTCCCCTTGCGGGAGAAGGTGTCATGCTGAGCATGACGGATGAGGGGTCTCACAGCCCTGAAAGGTTAGTGTGACCCCTCACCCGGTCGGCATCCGCCGACCACCCTCTCCCGCAAGGGGAGAGGGAAAGCCGGCGGTGACCATGAACAAGACCGCGCATTTCAAAGGACTGTTGATCCCGCTGCTGCTGCTCACGCCACAGCTCGCGATCACTGTGGTGTTCTTCTACTGGCCGGCAAGCCAGGCGGTCTGGCAATCGTTCCTGCTGGAGGACTCCTTCGGGACATCCTCCAGCTTTGTCTGGTTCGAGAACTACATCACGCTGTTCAGCAAGCCGGATTACTACAAGGCACTGTGGAACACGGTTGTTTTCTCCGCCATCGTGACGTTCTTCTCACTCTCGCTGGCGCTGTTGCTCGCCGTTATGGCGGACCGGCAGATCAAGGGAAAGCAGATCTACACCACGCTGCTGATCTGGCCCTACGCCGTCGCGCCGGCCATTGCCGGCGTGCTTTGGATGTTCATGTTCAACCCTTCGCTCGGCATGGTGGCGCGGGGACTTCAATCGGTCGGCTACGACTGGAACCCGCTGCTCAACGGCAACCAGGCGATGACGCTGGTGATCATGGCCGCCGTCTGGAAGCAGATCAGCTACAATTTTCTGTTCTTCCTCGCGGGGCTCCAGGCGATCCCCAAAAGCGTGATCGAGGCCGCGACCATCGACGGCGCGCGACCATGGCGGCGGTTCTGGACCATCATCTTCCCGCTACTCTCGCCCACAACATTTTTCCTGCTGGTGGTCAACATCGTCTATGTCTTCTTTGACACCTTTGGCATCATCGACACGGTGACGGGCGGCGGGCCTTCCAAGGCGACGGAAACACTGGTCTACAAGGTCTATTCCGACGGCAAGGGCGGCGCGGATCTGGGCGGTTCAGCCGCGCAATCGGTGATCCTGCTGTTCATGGTCGTGGGGCTGACGGCGATCCAGTTCCGCTACATCGAGCGGAAGGTGACGTACTGATGGTCGGCGGTCTCAGTTTCCGCTTCTCCCCTGGGAAAAGCTGTCCACCGGATGGTAGACTGACAAGGGTTACCGCCAACGCATCAAGGCCAACCCTCATCAGACCTGCTCCGCAGGCCACCTTCTCCCGAGGGAGAAGGAAAGGATTGCCCCGTGGTTGAGAACCGCACCTTTGGCGACCGGCTCGCCCATGTCATCCTGAGCCTGGGCGTACTGATCCTCGCCTTCCCGGTGTATCTTACCTTCGTTGCCTCCACCTGGGATGCGTCAACGATCATCAATGGCAAGATGCCGCTCTATCCCGGCCCGTACATGCTGGAAAACTACCATCGCACGCTGTTCATCGGCACATCGGGCACGACGCGCGAGCCGGTGTTGAACATGATGTTCAACAGCCTCGTGATGGCGCTCGCCATCGCCTTCGGCAAGATCTTCATCTCGATCCTGTCGGCCTACGCGGTCGTGTACTATCGCTTCCCGTT
>JBOFUS010000080.1:0-4155 GCA_051652685.1 Beijerinckiaceae bacterium | reverse complement strand
GAGAAGACGCTCTCCACCACCACCGCTCCGGCGATCAACGTGCCGACCATGATGCCGACGATGGTGACGGTCGGAATGGCGGCGTTGGGCAGGGCGTGACCGGAGACAACGTCGCGCCAGGCGACGCCCTTGGCGCTGGCTGTCCGCACATAGGGCTGGCCCAGCACCTCCAGCATGGCGCTGCGCGTGAAGCGCGCCAGCGCCGCCGCGCCGCCGACGCCCAGCGTGATGATCGGCAGGATCGCATGCCGCCAGCTGTCCTGACCGCCCGATGGTAACCAGCCGAGATTGACGGCGAAGATCAGCACCAGCACAAGTCCCAGCACGAAACTGGGAATAGTGAACCCGGTGACCGCGACGAGCATGATGATGCGGTCGGCGAGGCTGCCTCGCTTCAGCGCCGCAAAGACGCCGGCGCTGACACCGATCCCGACTTTCAGCACAAGCGCGGGAATGGTGAGCATCAGTGTTGCCGGCACGCGCTCCATCACGAGCGTTATCGCCGGCCGTCCGTCGCGGAAGGATCGTCCAAGCTCGCCTTGCGCAATCGCACCGAAATACTGGAAATACTGCACCCACAACGGCTCATCGAGCCCCCAGGCCTTGCGGAAGGCGATCACCGCCTCCGGCGGCGTCTCGGGACCGAGGATGATCTGCGCCGGATCGCCGGAAAGCCTGAGCACGATGAAGGCGAAGGTGACCACCAGCACGATGGTCAGCAGCGCACGACCAAGCCGGATGCCGAGAAAGCGCAGCATCAGGCCGCGATCCGGGAAGGCTCGGACCCGGAGAGCAGGTGGCAGGCCGCCATGCGTCCCGGCGCGACCTCCACCAGCTTCGGCGCTTCCGCAGCGCAGCGCGGCATGGCGAAGGGGCAGCGCGGGTGGAACGAGCAGCCGCTCGGCCGCGCCGCCGGATTGGGCGGATCGCCTTGCAGCACGATACGCTCGCGTTTGGCACCGTGCGCCACAGGAGCGGCGGAAACCAGCGCCCGGGTGTAGGGGTGCTGAGGCTTGGCGAACAGATCGTCTGCATCGCCGCTCTCCACGATTTCACCGAGATACATCACCGCGATAGTGTGGCTCACTTGGCGCACCACGCGCAGGTCATGGCTGATGAACATCATTGCCAGACCCATCTCAGCCTGCAGATCGACCAGCAGATTGACCACCTGCGCCTGAATCGACACGTCCAGCGCAGAGACCGGTTCGTCGCAGACGAGGAAGTCCGGCGTGGTGGCGATGGCCCTTGCGAGCACGACGCGCTGGCGCTGACCACCGGAGAGTTCATGCGGGTAACGCCGGCCCTGATCCGCCGTGAGGCCGACGCGCGTCAGCAACTCCGCCACCCGCGCCTCGCGGGCGGGCTTGTCCTGCCAGTTGTGAATGTCGAGCGGCTCACGGATCTGGGTGGCGATCTGGAGCCTGCGGTCGAGCGCGCCGAGGGGATCCTGATAGATCATCTGCATGCGCGCCCGCTGCGCCCGCCACTCCGGCGAGCCAATCAGGGGGATCGGCGCGCCATCAAAACGCACCGTGCCGGCGTCCGGCGGCTCGACGCCCAGCACCAGCCGTCCGGTGGTGGACTTGCCGGAGCCCGATTCGCCGACGATGCCCAATGTCTGGCCGCGCGCGACGGTCAACGAGACGCTGACGACCGCGCGCACCTCGGAAGGGCGGCCGAGAAAGCCCTGCCGCATGCGGTAGGTGCGGGCGACGTCGGTTGCGACCATCAGCGGCACGGTCATGCGGCGGCCAGTTCCGTGATGGACCGCTTCGCGGCGGGTGCCCGCACTTCGTCCGCATCGGCCAGAATACAGGCGACGCGACGGCCGTCACCGATGCTCCGAAGCGCCGGCGGTGTAGCGGCGCAGGCCGGCACGGCAAAACCGCAACGCGGCGCAAAGGCGCAGCCCGGCGGCAGGCGGCGCGGATCAGGCACAGTGCCGGGAATGGAAGCCAGCCGCCGCCGCACGCCCTCGATCGGCGGCAGCGACGCGAGCAGCCCCTGTGCGTAAGGATGGCGCGGGCCAGCGAAGAGCGCTGCGGCCGGGGCCTCCTCCATGATGCGGCCTGCATACATCACCGCCACGCGGTCGCAGGTTTCGGACACGACGCCCAGATCATGGGAGATCAACACCATCGCCATGCCGAATTCGCGGCGCACCGAGGCGAGAAGATCAAGAATCTGCGCCTGGATCGTCACATCAAGCGCGGTCGTCGGCTCGTCCGCGATCAGCAGTTCCGGACGGCCGGCGAGTGCCATGGCGATCATCACGCGCTGGTTCTGGCCACCGGAGAACTCGTGCGGATAGGCTTTCAGGCGTCGGGCGGCGTCGGGAATACCGACCAGATCAAACAGCCGCCGTGCCTCCGCCTCGGCCGCCGCACCGCGCATGGCGCGATGCAGCGCCAGCGCCTCGCGGACCTGCTTGCCGACGGTCAGCACGGGATTGAGCGCGCTCGCCGGATCCTGGAAGATCATGGCGATCGCGCCGCCACGGACCTTCTCCAGTGCGGGCTCGTCGATGGCACGGAGATCCACGCCGCCCGCATGGGTACCGCCATGGAACATCACCCGTCCGGAGATGCGCGCCTTGGAAGGCAGAAGCCCGAGCGCCGCCAGCCATGTGACGGATTTGCCGGAGCCGGACTCGCCAACCAGCCCCAGTGTCTCGCCGCGACCGATCGTGAGGTCGACGCCTTGCAGCGCCGGCGCACCATCAAACGATACCGCCAGTTCGCGGATCGCGACCAGAGGTTGGCCAGCCGCCTCAGCCACCGAAGTTGCCCGGACGGAAGTCCATCGCGAAGGCCGGTGACGCCTTCCACTTGATCGCCTTCTGCTTGGCAGTGAAGGTCGCGTTCTGGTGCAAGACAGTGTAGGCTGGGTCTTCGCGTTCGCAGATTTCAAGCATGCGGCGGAAGGCCCGTTTGCGGGCGGCGCGGTCGGTCGAGGTCTCGAGCACGACGCAGAGCTGGTTCATTTCAGCGTTGGTCCATTCGCCGATCTGCTGCTGCTGGCCATTCGGGCCATGCTGGTTGACGATGGATGACACCGGATCGCTGAAGGGCGCGGAGTTCGACCAGTCGCGGATCGCGCGGGCGTCATTGCGCTGCATGATCTGCGACCAGTTCTCCTTGGAATCGATCTGCACGTTGATGCCGGCGGCTTTCCACATCTCGACCAGCACCTGCGCGGTGGCGTTCTGGTTCGTGTAGTAGTTGTTGAGCAGGCGATAAGGGATCGGGTCGCCCTTGTAGCCTGCCTGGCGCAGCAGATCCTGCGCGATCTTCGGGTCATAGGCCGGCACCGTCCAGTCGGCATGGAACATGTCGCCGTAGTATTCCCACTGCAGGCCTGCCGGCACCTTGGTGCGGCCGGCCCAGAGCGACTCAACGATGGCGTTCCTGTCGATGGCGTGGGTCAGCGCGCGGCGGACAAGCGGGTTTGCGAGCTGCGCATGGTTCTTGTCGAACACGATCAGCCGGTGATTGAGGATCGTACCGCCCTGCACGTCGAAGGCGGCGTTCTTCTCGATCTCGGCGATCTGGTCCGGCGGGATGTCGCAGGCGAACTGGTACTGGCCCGAGAGCAGCCCGGCGATGCGGCTTGGCACCTCCGGCACTTCGACGAAACGGATGCGCTTCACCGGCGGGCGGCCGCCCCAGTATTCGTCGTGGGCCTCAAGGGTGAGGCTGTGGTCAGGCCGGAACTCGATGACCTTGTAGGGGCCGGTGGTGACGGGCTTGCGCGCCCAGTCGAGGTAGCTCGCACTGTCCTCCCACCCCTTGCGGCTCATGATATCGGAGCCGTAGCGGGCGAGGCGACCTTCGAGCGTCACGTCCGGCGTCGCGTTGTAGAAACGCACGGTATACTTGTCGACGGCGTCGACACGCAGCAGGTCTGGCCAGGCCCGGCGGGCGACGGCGGGAATTTCCGGCGGCAACTCCTTGCCTGGGCGCGGCGTCGGGATGGCCTCGAAAGCCTTGATGGTGGAGCGGTTCTTGGCTTCGGTGTTGCCGAACATGCGCTCGCGGCTGAAGGTGAAGACCACGTCTTCCGCTGTCAGTTCCTCGCCATTGTGAAACTTCACGCCCTGGCGCAGCTTCAGTTCGACAGTCTGGTCATCGACGCGTTTCCACTCGGTCGCGA
>JBOFUS010000079.1:0-6853 GCA_051652685.1 Beijerinckiaceae bacterium | reverse complement strand
TCGCGTCGTCGCCGATCTTCAGCAGCACGAACACGAAGACGATTGCGAAGATCGCCGCCGCCCAGCGGGTGAGCGGCACTTTCTGCACCAGCTGCCAGCTGGTGGGGCCAACCATGGCAAAGAGGCCCGCGACCGCGAGTTGCCGCCACTTAAAGCCGCTGCCGAACGGCGCAAAGCCAAGCATCGCCTTGTAGATGGCGATCGCCGCCTGGAAGCTCGTGGCCCGAAACAGCACCCAGCACAGCATGACGAACAGGAAGGTCAGCGCCCAGCCAAGCAGGGGCGGGAAGGGGAGCTTCGCCCGCCGCCACAGCAGGCCCACGCAAAGCCCGAGACCATGCGCCACGCCCCAGGCGATGAAGGTCCAGCCCGCGCCATGCCACAGGCCGCCGAGCGCCATGGTGGTGAACAGGGCAAGAAGCTGGATCGCGAACCCGCGCCGGTTGCCACCGAGTGCGATGTAGAGATAGTCACGCAAAAAGCGCGACAGCGTCATGTGCCAGCGCCGCCAGAAATCCTGCAGCGACGCCGCGCGGTAGGGCGCATCGAAGTTCTGCGGCAGCATGACACCGAACAGCAGCGCGATGCCCAGCGCCATGTCGGTGTAGCCCGAGAAGTCGAAATAGATCTGGAAGGTGAAGCCCAGCACCGCCTGCCAGGCCATCAGCACGGTGATGGTGCCACCCTCAGCCGCCAGCTTGAAGACGGGGTTGACATATTCCGCCAGCGGATCGCCGATCAGCACCTTCTTGGCCAGACCCAGCGTCAGCAGCATCACGCCCTGCGCCGCCTTCAGCTCCCAGCCCTCCTTGAAGGGCTTCTCGTCGAGCTGGTGCATCAGCTCGCTCCAGCGCACCAGCGGCCCGGCCAGCACCTGCGGGAAATAGCCGATGTAAAGCGTGTAGCGCGTCAGATCATAGGCCGGCGCGCGGCCCGCCTTCAGGTCGGTCAGGTACATGACATGGTGGAAGGTGAAGAACGAGATGCCGAGCGGCAGCGCGATCTCGGGCCGGGCAAGGCTGAAACCGGAAAGCGCATTGACCCCGTCCACCACGAAGCCGGTGTATTTGAAGATGCCGAGCACGAAGAGATTGGCGGCAATGGCCGCAATGATGATCCAGCCCTGCTCGGCACCCGCCGCACGGCTGTTGAGGAACGCGCGGGCGACCAGCCAGTTGATGCCGATGGACAGGGCCAGCAACGGCGCAAACCGCCAGTCCCAGTAGCCATAGAAGAGGAAGGACAGCACCGCCAGCAACAGCAGCCGCTGCTCCGGCCGATAGCGCGCAACCGCCCAGTGCGCGGTGAGCGCCAAGGGGAGGAACACGAGCAGGAAGGCGAAGGAATTGAACAGCATCGCGGGCGGCGGGGACCTGATTGCGGCAACAGCAAGGCCGTCGCTTAGCGGAAGCGTGCGGCGCTGGCTACTGTGGGGCGACGTCCGCGTGATCGCGCACAGCGTGAACATTTTATTTTTGATCGGAGACGGAGCGAATTCGTTGCGGGACACGGCCTGTATAAATTTCGCTGGCTGGCCATACCCAGTTTACGGGCTGTGCTACACGTGCAAGCTTGGATTGCAATCTTGATGGATAGCGAGTGATTAAGTCTCCCGTCCGGCCCTACTACTCCGTCAACGGAGCTTCGACGGCCTTCTACGACCTCGTGACAGAGGCCGATAAGTCGATAGCGGGCGACATCGATGTCTACGCGGGCTTGGTTCCACTGGGCGGAACTGTGCTTGAACTTGGCGCTGGAACCGGCCGCATTGCTCTTTCGCTAGCACAGCGAGGTTTTTGGGTGACCGGGCTCGACATCGCCCCCGCTATGTTGGCCAAGGCGAAGGTCAAACGTGCAGGGTTGTGCACTGAGGTCGCCGAACGGGTAAAGTTCGTGAAGGCCGACATGACGGCTTTTAACCTGGGTCGCACGTTCGACGCCGTGATCTGTACATTTTACACGATGGCCCACCTGCCGCCCGGCCCTCGATGGGAGCGGACCTTCAAGGCGATCAGCCGTCACCTTGCTCCAGGGGGCGTTGCTGCCGTCCACTTGCCTTTGAAGGCGCAGATGGGGGCCACTCCACCGCCGCCAACGAAACCTGTTATGCTGCAGCCAGCGCCGGAAGGTAAATTGCTTGCGCTCTATGTGGACAGCCAGACGCTCAGCAATGACGGCAGAATGGACCAAGTTCTTCGCTACATACTGAGCGGTCCTCGTGGCGTCGAAGAGAGCTTGGAGCGATATACCTTGTTCCACGGCGACCCAGACCCTTTCGCTTTGGAGGCTGGACTGCGACCCAGCCGTCATCCGGTCGATATGGGCATCGCTGGTGTTATTCATCTCTACCGTCACACTTGACTGTAATACCCAAAGTTAGAACTTACAGATTGTTCGCGGCCAGGTCTTATTTCGCAGTCGCGCTTTCATGAACAATTACGCACCACATCGCCGATCACTGATTATGTTGGCAGAATCTGTTGCAAATATCCGCGGCGCCTGCGCGCTTGAGGTGCTCGACCGCTGGTAAGGCAAGCACTCTGAGCCTCACCGCCGTGCCAGCTTCGCCAGCTCCACTTCGGCCCTTAAATCAATATGCTCCAGCAGCTCATCCAGCTCTGCATCATCCGTCGCTTCACGCCGCTGCTTCAACTCTGTCGCAAGCTGCGTCAGCGCCAGCAGCGGCAATCTGCCTGAGAGCAGCCCGATTTTCACCGTGAGCAGCCCGCGTCAATGCTCAGTGCATCCCGACAGACATATGACCGTTTGAGAAAAAAGGTATTGATCGATAGAATTGGTATGTTAGGAGCGTAGCGTTATGGAAACGCACCGTGCAAGACTCATTGAAGGCGGCAAGTTGATCATCCCGGCGCCCATGCGGCGATCACTTGGGCTCGCCACTGGTGACGTCGTCACGATCGAGATGGACAACGGCGACATTCGGATCCGGACACTCGATAAGGCGCTGGCCCACGCCCGGGCTATCGTGCGCCGTCACGTTCCGGAAGGTCAATCGCTCGTTGCAGAGCTCACAAGTGAGCGGCGCGCTGAGGCTGCCCGTGACTGAGCCGATCGTACTGGATAGCTCGGCTATCCTGGCGCTTCTCAATGACGAGCCGGGCGCGGAAAGGGTTGAAGCCATCCTCGATCGGGCTGTCGTCGGGGTGGCCAACCTCGCCGAGGTCGCGGCCAAGCTTTCCGAGAAGGGCCTTTCCCGGGCGGAGGTCGAAGAGGCGCTCGCGATCCTTCATGACGTGAGGCCGATGTCCAGGGAGCATGCCATTGTCGCCGGCATGCTGCGTTTGCCGACAAGAAGCCTCGGCCTGTCCCTGGGCGACCGGGCTTGTCTGGCGCTCGCGATGGAACTCAAGGCCTGCGCGATGACATGCGATGGCGCATGGGCCAACCTCGATCCGTCTGCAATCGGCCAAGCGAGTGTGGAGATGTTACGCTGAATGGCGTCTCTACCGACCCCACACGCAGGTCAGGTGCGGACTTTCAGACAACCGGAAGCCATGCCTGCTTCCTGAACAAAGCCTGCTCACCGCCTTGCCAGCTTCGCCAGCTCAACCTCGGCCCGCAGATCAATATGCGCCAGCAACTCATCCAGCTCCGCATCATCCGTCGCTTCCCGCCGCTGCTTCAGCTCGGTGGCCAGCTGCGTCAGCGCCAGCAGCGGCAATCTGCCTGAAAGCAGCCCGATCTTCACCTCGTCAAGCCGGTCGAGTAGCCCCCGCCCGCGCCGCATGGAACGTTTGCGACGTTCAAGGCTGTCGCCGGCGGCCTGAAGCGCCAGCAGGCCGTCCAGTGCGCCGGCGGGGGCGGCACCTTGCGTTGCCTGGGGGCGTTCCGTGGCGGTGGTGCCGCCGAGCGAGAAGCTCGATCCCGTGCCGCGTGCGCCGCCCGTGGGCTTTGCGCTGCCTGTGGCTCCAACGCCGGGTTTGTCCGTGATCCGCATGGGGCAAAACTGGCCCCGCATGGTTAAGAAAACCTGAATGACCCGGTCATTTTTGCCGGGTTGGGGTACATGCGGTTCTCGTCTTTGAGAGGTAGACCTTCAATATCAATAACTTGAGAGGAAAATTGGCTTGGCACGCGCTTCGCAGACAAGGAGCGCAGTCGGAGTACCAAGCCCATGCTCGCACTTTCCCAGATCGGCCGGTCGCTCGTTGTCGCAGCGCTTCTGATCGTTGCCTGGTTCTATGCCGTGCCGGCGTCGGCGATGTCGCGCATCAAGGATCTGGCGTCGGTGGAGGGCATCCGCGAGAACCAGCTTGTGGGTTATGGTCTCGTGGTGGGTCTCAACGGCACCGGCGACACGCTGAACAACTCGCCCTTCACCCGCCAGTCGGCGCAGGCAATGCTGGAGCGGCTTGGCCTCAACACGCGCGGCGCCAACATGCGCACGGCCAACATGGCCGCCGTTATTGTCACCGCCAACCTGCCGCCCTTCGGCACACAGGGCGCGCGGCTGGATGTGACGGTGTCGTCGCTGGGTGACGCGAAGTCCCTGCAGGGCGGCACGCTGCTGGTCACGCCGCTGCTGGGTGCCGATGGCGAGGTCTATGCCGTCGGGCAGGGCTCGGTCGCCATCGCCGGCTTCTCGGCCCAGGGCGAGGCGACCTCGATCACGCGGGGCGTGCCGACTGTCGGCCGCATCGCCAATGGCGCGCTGATCGAGCGCGAGATCGAGTTCCAGCTCAACCGCCAGAAGGGTCTGCGCCTGGCGTTGCGCAACCCCGACCTAACCACAGCGCGCCGTATGGCCGCTGCCATCAATGATTTCATCGGCGACGCTACCGCCGAGCCGACCGATCCCTCCACCGTCACGGTGCAGATCCCCAAGGGCTACAAGGGTAACATGATCCAGCTGCTCACCGAGATCGAGCAACTGAGGGTGGAGCCTGACCAGCGCGCGCGGATCGTCATCGACGAGCGCTCCGGCATCATCGTCATGGGCCGCGACGTGCGCGTGTCGAACGTGGCGGTGGCGCAGGGCAACCTCACCGTGACCATTTCCGAGCAGCCGCAGGTAGCGCAACCGGCACCCTTGTCCGAAGGCCAGACGGTCGTTGTGCCGCGCACCGGTGTCAAGGTCGATACCGGCGAAGGTGCTCGCCTCGCGATCGTGCGTGAGGGCGTTACGCTGCGCGAGGTGGTCGACGGGCTGAACGCGCTGGGCATCGGCCCGCGCGATCTCATTTCCATTCTTCAGGCCATCAAGGCGGCCGGCGCGCTTCAGGCCGATATCGAGGTGATGTGATGAGTGTCGCCAACAGCATTCCGGCAAAAAGGGCCTACGAGGCCTATCTCCAGGCGGCCAAGGCCAAGCCCGGCACGCGCGAACAGAAAACCTACACCGCCGCGCAGAACTTCGAGGCGACGTTCCTCAACAACATTCTCGAGAACATGACCTCGGGTCTGGGCGAAGAGGGGCCGCTGGGTGCCGGCAAGGAAGGTGGCGGTGCCTGGAAAGGCTTCCTGATGGACGAGATGGCCAAGGGCATGTCGAAGTCGGGCACGCTCGGCATCGCGCCTCAGGTCTATCGCCAGATGCTCGAGATCCAGGAAGGACGCGGCGGATGATGCACGCCCGGAACGATCCGCGCCCGCGTGCCGCCACCGCGATGGATGCCGATGCGCTGGTGCTTGCGGCACTTGATGCGCTGGAAGCACTGCAACCCCTGATCGCCGGCGAGACGGCGTTGCTGCGCGATGGCAAGGTGTCGGCGGCACTGGACCTTGCCGATAGAAAATCGGCGGAGGCGCTGCGCTATCAGCGCGCGCTGGAGGATATCAAGGCCAACGCCATAGCGCTTGGCCGCCACGCGCCGGCCTCTCTGGCGCTGCTGCGGCAGCGGCACGAGACTTTCGCAGAGCTGCTGGCGCTCAACATGGCGGTGCTGTCGACAGCGCGCACGGTGTCGGAAAGCCTCGTGCGCGAGCTCGCAACCGATGTCGGCCAGGCAAAATCGCCGCAGGGATATGGGGCCTATGGCCAGCGTGTGGGCGGCTACAGAACGGCACCCGCGCCGCTGGCGGTGTCGAAGTCGATGTGAGGGGGCGAGGAAAAAATCCCGATCGGTAAAATCTTACTGATTTCCGCAACGGGCTTTTGATTTCCTTCGCGTATCCAGTGTGATTGCGGCCAAGGTGTCCGCGCCACACAAGGGTTGGAACCATGGAATCCGGGATCAAGATCCGGCCGGTTCAGACGGCCTCCCTTCCGCCCGCCCGTCCCGAACCGACGGTGGAGCGCCAGGTTGTGCGAACCGAGTTGCCGGAAACGCAGAGCGTCCAGGCGGCGGCAGAGACGAGGCCCGACAATGGGCTTCGCGACGAGCAGCGCAACCTCTTCTCTGGTCTGAACCGCGCTATCGACGCGCGGGCCGCTGAGCCCCTGCGAAAGGTGACCCGCGACGAAGCGACGAAAGAACTGGTTTTTTCCAGAATCAGTGCGGAAACGGGCGAGGTCGTGGTGCAGTTCCCTGACGCTGCGATCCTCCGGCAACGGGCCTATGCCCAGCAGATCCTGCGTGAGACGGAAGCCGCGATCGCCGCCAAACCGCGCGGCTGAGGCCGCGCATTTCAGACCTTGCGTTTCAGACCTCGACCGGTCGTGCGTCGCGTCCAGCCGCGCCAAACACGCGAACGTAGTGATCAATCTCGGCTTTCGGTCCTGTGGCTTTTTCAAGATTGTCCGATAGCTTCACGGCAGGCTTTCCATCCACCGCGGTGATCTTGCAGACGAGGCTGATCGGATCGAGCAGCGGCATCGGCTCCGCCGCGCAGCCCCGAAAGTCGTTGGTCAGGTTGGTGCCCCAGCCGTAGCCGATGCGGATGCGCCCGCGAA
>JBOFUS010000078.1:0-1667 GCA_051652685.1 Beijerinckiaceae bacterium | reverse complement strand
CTGTTTCGACTCGCTCCACACCGCACGCGACCTTTGGCTGAAGCTGGAAACGCAGGGAGAATGCACGCCCTACCAGACCTTCACCTGGTCCGACGCCTGGATGCGCACCATCGGCGAGGCTGAAGGCTGGCGCGCATGGTCGATCGTCATCACCAACCCGGCCGGCGACCCGCTGGCCTTGCTGCCGCTCGCCATCCGCCGCAGCAAGGGCGTCACAATCGCCAGCTTCATCGGCGGGAAGCATGCGAATTACACGATGCCACTTTACGCGCGTGGTGCGCGGGCTGGGCTGACGGCGGATGCGCTGGCTGCGCTGCTGGCCGGCGCGGCAAAGCGTGACGGCGTCGATCTCATAGGGCTCGAACGGCAGTTGACGTTCTGGGCCGGCGCACCCAACCCGCTGGCACGTGTTCAGGCGAGGCCGGCGGCAAGCCATGCTTACAAGACAGCCCTTCTGGCGGACGGCGAGGCCTTCATGCGCGCCGCCATGTCGTCGGAGAGCCGCAAGAAATTGCGTCACAAGGAAAAGAAGCTTGCTGATTTCGGAACCGTGACATTCCGTGAGGCCGCCAGCGAATCAGAGCGCTCGACGGTTCTCGATGCGTTTCTTGCCCAGAAAGCCATGCGCTTTGCCGCACTTGGCATCGTCAACCCGTTTGTCGAGCCGCCGACAATCGCCTTCTTGCGGCAGGCTGCAATTGCCGGAAGCATGCCGCCGATCCGGCTTTTCGCGCTGTTTGCCGGCGAGCGCGTTCTGTCAGTGTTCGGCGGCGTCATCCACGCCGGGCGATTCACGGGGATGTTCACCTCGTTCGATCCTGATCTGGCTGTTTCCCGCTACAGCCCGGGGGATCTCCTCCTCTATCGCCTGATCCAGGAGATGTGCGCGCGTGGCCTTGACTGTTTCGACCTCGGCACCGGTGAGGCGTCCTACAAGGGCGATTACTGCCGTGAGATCGAAGAGCTGGCGGACGGGCTCATTCCGGCCACCATCAAGGGGCGCGCAGCTGCGCTCGCCTGCTCCGCCGCCGCACACCTGAAGCGCCGCCTCAAGGGTGATTCGCGTGCCATGGCTTTCGTCGCCGGTCTCCGCCGCAGGCTTGCTGGCGTCAGAGCCTGAGAGCGGACATCTGCGGTACGGGCACCGTGTTGATGATGAAATAGTTGCAACCGGAAAGCCCGCGCGCGGCCTGTTCCACGCGCTCGTCTTCCAGATCGTCGCTCGCGACCAGCACGGTCAGTGTCGCCGCCCGCGATAGTCGCTGCGCGTTGGCGCCAGCCTCGCCGCCGTTCACCAGCACATATTCATGGGTATCGGCAAGACCGCGCGCCGCAGCCTCCATGCCTTCAGCGGTCACCGATGCGGGATTGACGGACAGGGTGATCGTCGGGCCGCGTCCACCGAGGATCATCTCCAGCGCCTTCAGCGGTCCCTGCGTCAGAGCGCTTCCCGCGACGCCGAGCAGCAGGATCGAAACCGGGCGGCCGCGCAGCAGCGCGAGACCGGCCTCGTCCGCCACTTCATGCAGCGGGTCGTAGGTCAGGTCAGAATCAAAGGGCGGCGCGTCGACAACCGGGACAGACGATGCGGAGAATGTCGACGTTGCAACGGGAATCGACGCGACAGCGGGTATCATTGCAGTTGCCTTGTCCGTCGCGGCACGGGA
>JBOFUS010000077.1:0-4518 GCA_051652685.1 Beijerinckiaceae bacterium | reverse complement strand
GTTCGGAGCTCGAGAAGCTCTTTCTGTACTGCCATGGCCAAGAGCGCATAGAGGCTGCAGATGTTGATGATTGTTTGACTGATGCAGCGACCCTGACGACAGACCAGGTAATCGACGCCGCATTCCTCGGCAGGCTCGACACCGTCGACAATGAAGCGCGCCGGAACTTTGCCGACGGGCTCGATGCTGCTGTTCTGCTCGGCACGGCTTTACGACACGCACTTTTGCTTCGGGATCTACTTGATCAAGTGGGGAGCGAACCACCGGCAAAATTCATTGCTGCACCACGGAACAACATTCACTGGCGCAGGCAGCGAGCGGTACTCGATCAGTTGGGACGCTGGACGCAGCCACGTCTCGACAAAGCAATCATCGTCATCGGAGAGGCCATCCTTGGGTGTCGCCGCGAACCACGCCTGGCTGAAGCAACGGCTATCCGGACATTGTGGAGCCTGGGCCTTGCCGGGAACAGGCGCGACTAGAACAGTCGGCCGTCTTTTTATCGACTAGTTGCGAAAGACGGAGCAAAAAGAGTCGAGCTGCTCCAGTGACTTGTAACGAAAACTCACCACACCGCTCCCGCTGGAGTCGTGAGATATCCGGACCACAAGGCCACTGAGATCGGAAAGTTCCATCTCCAGTGCACGGGTATCCGCATCCTTCACTGTTTTCGCTTTCGATTGCGGCTTTCCTTCGCCGTCTATCACTGCCTCGTTCTGAGCCAGCCGCTCAACGTCACGGACAGTGAGGCCTTGGGCCACAACCTTTCGCGCAGTGCTTTCGGGATCCCTGACCGATAGCAATGCTCTCGCGTGTCCTGCAGAGAGCTCTCCGGACATCACAAGCGCCTTTACAGGATCAGGCAACTTCCCAAGCCGCATGGTATTGGCCACATGGCTGCGGCTCTTTCCGACAACCTTCGCAAGTTCAATCTGGGCGTAGCCGAATTGCTCAAGCAACTGCTCGTAGCCGGCGGCCTCCTCCAGCGGATTGAGGTCAGAACGTTGAACATTCTCGATTATGGCGAGTTCAAGCGCCTCCTTGTCGCCAACTTCGACAACCACGATCGGCACTTCATGGAGTCCAGCACGTTGTGCGGCGCGCCAACGCCTCTCGCCAGCAATAATCTCGAACACATCCACCATATCGGCCTTCGGCCGCACAACCAATGGCTGTATGATCCCGCGCTCACGGACAGAATCCGCCAGCTCAGCCAGTTCTTCTTCGGCAAAAAACTTGCGCGGGTTCAGCGGATTCGCACGAACAAGTTCGATGGCAACCGTCCGCTGTCCCCTGGAGCGCTGCAATAGCGCTCCCTCATCGGCAGCATCGCCGATCAAAGCCGCCAGACCTCTGCCAAGACGTGATGGCCGCGACTGTAAAGATTGTTCGTCAGTCATGCAGAAAGTTCCTTAATCTCGGCCGAAATCCCGCGAGCCAGACCCTCTCGCTGGATAATCTCTGAGGCCAGCCGAAGATAGGCCTGTGAGCCCGCACATTTGAGATCGTACAGCAAGACAGGTTTTCCATGGGAAGGCGCTTCGGAGACCCTCACATTGCGTGGAATGACAGTGCGATAAACCTTGTCTCCGAGATGGCGTCGCACATCAGCAATCACCTGATTCGCGAGGTTGTTCCTTGGATCAAACATGGTCAAAACAACACCGTGGATCGTCAAGGTGGGATTGAGGGTATTTCGTACCTGCTCGACTGTTCTGAGCAGCTGGCTTAAACCTTCGAGGGCGAAAAACTCGCATTGAAGGGGCACCAGGATAGCATCGGATGCCGACAGCGCGTTGATCGTGAGAAGATTGAGTGAAGGTGGGCAGTCAATCAGAACGTAGTCGAAATGATCTCCTCCATCGCTCTGCAGGACACGAAGTGCGTTTCGCAGCCGATAGCTTCGATCCTTTGCACTCGAAAGATCCATTTCGGCACCGAGAAGATCCAAGGTCGACGGAGCTAGTCCAAGCCGGGGTACAGCGGTATCGACAATGGCGTCACGTAAACTGGCTTGCCCGGTCAAAACATCGTAGGTTGAAAGCGCGCGATCCTTGGCTCCGACACCCAATCCAGTCGAGGCATTGCCCTGAGGGTCCAGATCAATCACAAGAACACGCTCACCGATTGCGGCCAATGCAGTGCCCAGATTGATTGCCGTCGTTGTTTTGCCAACGCCGCCCTTCTGGTTGGCAACCACAAGAACGCGCGACTTCTTGAGAGCGGGCATGGCCTGAATCCTCTATCTCTCGTCAAGCATCTTGGCTCTTCGGGTCAACTGCGAAAGGCGAACGATCCGCGCCCCTTGAGCTGTCTGACTATCAATCAGATCGTGCTTGAACTGCCAACCCCGCATTGCATTGCGCAACTCGTCATCAACATCTTCGCCCTTGGGAAAGAGGCCAATCGTGTGATCCTTGATCAGCGGTGCCGCAAGCTTAAGGAGCTCGGGAAGCGGTGCCAGCGCCCTCGCAGTGACCACATCAAACGCCTCGTCCGCAAATCTGGCCGGCAAGGTTTCGATTCTCGCATGAATGACCGTTGCCGGTAGCGCAGCTATCCGCGCCACCTCTCGCAGAAAGGCGCATTTCTTTCCATTGCTCTCGACCAACGTGATTTGACCCCCGGAAACCTCAGCGAGGACAGCTGCAATCGGAAGCCCGGGAAAACCCCCTCCACTTCCGAGATCGATCCATTTCCGCGTATCTGTAGCAAGTGGCCAGAGTTGAAGTGAATCCTCGACATGCCTTGTCCAGACATCTGGCAGCGTCGCTGGCGCGATGAGATTGATCTTCTCCTGCCAACGCGTCAGTTCACGAACAATGACTTCAAGACGAAGGCGTGTTTCACGTGAAACATATATCGTTGCTGCGGCTATCAACCCTACTCCTGACTGACGCGGGGTGCTCTCGCGCCATTCCTGCGAGCCGTTGCGGCAAGAATTGCCAGGGCCGCTGGGGTCATACCTTCAATTTGCCTTGCCTGCGCAAAAGAGCGCGGACGAACCAACTCAAGCTTTACCCGGATCTCATTGGAAAGCCCGGGAATATCGCTATACCCAACCTCGTCGAAGACCGAGAGGTCAAACGCCGCATCAGCCTTGATACGCTCCACATCAATTTTCTGACGATCAAGATAGACAGCGTAGCGTGCCTCTGTCTCCAGATAAGACGCGATCCCTGGTTCGACAGCTGACATTTCAGGCCAGATCTGGACAATCGCCTGCCAATCAAGGTGTGGGTAAGACAACAGCTCGAACGCACTTCGCCTAACCCCGTCCTTGTTCAGCTTGAACCCCAAAGCCTGCCCCTGGTCGGGGGTAATTGAAAGCTCTTCCAATCGCCTCCGGGCATCATTCGTTCTACCGATTCTTCCAAGCGTCAAAACTGACCGCTGCGAACTGAGCAGTCCGAGCTTGACGCCAAGTGATGTCAATCTGTGCTCAGCATTGTCCGCCCGCAATGCGAGGCGAAATTCCGAGCGTGACGTGAACATTCGGTAAGGCTCGGTTACACCGCGCGTCACCAGATCATCAATCAGAACGCCAATGTATGATTCCGCACGATCCAGTGTAATCCCTTCGAAACCCGATGCGTGACGGGCGGCATTCGTTCCAGCGACAAGACCCTGTGCTGCTGCCTCCTCGTAGCCGGTGGTACCATTGATTTGGCCAGCGAGGAAAAGGCCCTTCAAGTGCTTGAGTTCAAGTGTTGGAAACAATTCACGCGGATCAATAAAATCATACTCAATGGCGTAACCATACTGCAGAATTCTCGTATTTTCGAGACCGGGAATGGATCGTACAAGCTCATCCTGTACATCTTCAGGCAATGAGGTGGAAATTCCATTCGGATAAATCGTGTCGTCTTTCAGGCCTTCCGGCTCCAGAAACACCTGATGCCCGTCCCTATCGCCAAAACGGACAACTTTGTCCTCAATAGAAGGGCAATACCGAGGTCCCAAACCATCAATTTGCCCTGAATAAACGGGTGCCCGAGTCAAATTTCTTCGAACGGCATCATGGGTAGCCGCGGTTGTTCTCGTGATATAGCAGCTTACTTGTCGCGCCTGAACCGATGTCGTGAGAGCAGAAAGAAATGAAGGCTCGATGTCGCCGGCCTGTTCTTCCAAGCTTTGCCAATCGATGCTTCGACCATCCAGCCGTGGCGGGGTCCCTGTCTTGAGACGGCCCATCAGCAGATTCATTGCCCGCAGACGATCTGCGAGCAGAACAGCAGACGGCTCACCAACTCTGCCTGCAGGCAACCGTGTAGCACCACGGTGCACAATCCCGCGCAAAAACGTACCAGTCGTAATGACAACCGATCGAGCGGAGACCGTTTCGCCATTTGCGAGAGAGACACCCCGGAGGTGGCTATTCTCGACTTTGAGATCCGCCACTTCGCCTTCAATGATCGCAAGCGTCGGATAGTTCTCCTTGAACAGGGACATCATGGCGATGCGATAGAGTTCCCTGTCAATCTGGGCTCGTGGGCCGCGAACGGCTGGACCCTTGCG
>JBOFUS010000076.1:0-1635 GCA_051652685.1 Beijerinckiaceae bacterium | reverse complement strand
CTGGCGAAGGTGAACGTCGAATCGCTCGTTGATTTCGACTATTTCACGCAAGGCAAGGCTGCTGGCCGCAAGCTGGAGTTCGCGAGCCCGCAGAACTTCCGTATGGAGCACCACAACAACGCGCTGACGTTGTTCCTGTCATTGCCGCTCAAACGTCCTGTGTCCGGCAAGACGGTGAGCGTCGAGGTCAGCGATCCGAGTTTCTTCGTTGCTTTCACCTTCGACGAGGCGAAGGACGCCGTGGTGCTGGCGAAAGCGCCGGCGGGCTGCGCCGTCACAGTCAAGCGGCCCAATCCGGCGGAGCTTTTCAACTACCAGAAGCTCTCCGACCAGATGTTCCAGGCGCTCGACAACAAGAGCGAGGTCGCTGATAGCTTTGCCAACCGCGCCCTGATCGCCTGCCCCTGACATCCTGTGGCTGACGTCGAAATCTGGACGGATGGTGCCTGCTCCGGCAACCCGGGCCCTGGTGGATGGGGCGCGATCCTGATGGCGGGCGAACGGCGCAAGGAGATCTTCGGTGGAGAGCCGGACACGACCAACAACCGGATGGAGCTGATGGCTGCGATCATGGCGCTGGAGGCCCTCCGAAAACCCTGCAACGTCGTCATGCATGTGGACAGCCAGTATGTCCGCCAGGGCATCATGACCTGGATTCACGGCTGGAAGAAGAATGGCTGGAAGACTGCCGACAAGAAGCCCGTGAAGAACGCCGAACTCTGGCAGCGGCTGGACGCAGCCCACGCCACCCACGACATCGACTGGCGCTGGGTCAAGGGCCACGCCGGGGACCCGTTGAACGAGCGCGCCGACGAACTGGCGAGGCAAGGCGTGAAGTCGGCGCGTGGTGAAGCCTGATCACCCGCCCCTTTTCCCACATTTCACAAACGCAGATTGCCCTGATTCAGCACAGCGCAGTTGCAAAATCCACACGACGCTCTAAGTCGGCGAAACCTTCTCAACTCGACTTCCGGCGTGGACCATGGACCTGATTTCACAATACTGGTGGCCCGTTCTCCAGATCGTCTGGATCGACCTGCTGTTGTCGGGAGACAATGCCATCGTGATTGCGCTGGCCTGTCGCAATCTCCCGCCGGAACAACGCCGTATCGGCATGCTGCTCGGCGCGGGCGCGGCCATCGGTCTGCGCATCATTTTCGCGCTGATGATCACCTATCTGCTGGGCGTTCCCTTCCTGAAGGTCGTGGGCGGCCTTCTGCTCCTCTGGATCGGCGTCAAGCTCGCACAGGGCGAGGATGAGGCGCATGAGGAGGTCGAGGGTGCGACGAAGCTCTGGGGTGCGGTGCGCACCGTGGCCATCGCTGATGCCGTGATGAGCCTCGACAACGTGCTGGCTATTTCCGCTGCCTCCCATGGCAACGTCTGGCTCTTCATTTTCGGCTTGCTGCTGTCGATCCCGCTGATTATCTTCGGTGCGCAGCTGATCACCTCGATCATCGAGCGCTTCCCGATCTTCATCTGGCTGGGCGCAGCGCTGCTTGGCTTCATCGCAGGCGAGATGATTGTTGGCGACACCTGGGTTGTCGGCTGGTTGAAGGACAACATGGCCGAATGGGTGAAGCAGAACCCGAAGAACGTGGCGGAGCTTATTCCGGTGAACTGGCTTCACTACGG
>JBOFUS010000075.1:0-2621 GCA_051652685.1 Beijerinckiaceae bacterium | reverse complement strand
CGCCGCTGGAACACCGCCGTGCCTGGCACGTGCCCCGGCTGCTGGACGCCGACGCGATGCAGGAGGCTGGCAAGATGCTGCTCGGCCACCATGACTTCACGACTTTCCGCGCTTCCGACTGCCAGGGGCGGAGCCCGGTCAAGACGATGGACGTGGTGGACGTGCGCAGGGTGGGCGACATCATCGAATGCCGCTTCGAGGCGCTGTCCTTCCTGCATCATCAGGTGCGCCGCATGGTCGGCAGCCTCGAGATGTGCGGCGCGGGGCGATGGTCCGCCGTCGACCTCAAGGCCGCACTCGACGCCCGCGACAGGAGCCGCAGCGGCCAGCAGGCTCCGCCCTGGGGGCTGTATTTCCTGGGCGTGGAATACTGAGGCTTCAGCCTCTGACTGGCCCCGCCAGCCCATCGAGCGCGCCGTCGACCAACCCCAGCACCAGCACGCGTGACGGATCGACCGGGCCGGGCATGAAGATGCTTCCCGGCTTGGCGCGCACAAAACCCACGCGCTCATAATAGGCCAGATCGCCCACAAGCAGCACGGCCGTGTGGCCGGCAGCCCGTGCTGCGGCAAGCGAAGCCTCGATCAGGCTGCGCCCCACGCCCCGAGAGCGGAAGGCTGGATCGACGGTGAGTGGCCCCAGCAGCAGTGCAGGGCGGCCGCCCACGGTGATCGGGGTCAGGCGGATCGAGCCCACCACCAGCGTGCTGACGCGGGCGACGAAGCAGAGCGCGGGATCATGGGCGCTCGCCTCGCGCAGGCGGAAAGCCGTGCGCGCAAAGCGCCCAGGCCCGAAGGCGCGCTCCTCCAGTCCGCGGATCGAGGGCTCATCCGCGTCGCGTTCGGGGGTGATGACGATGTCGAGGTCAGGCATTGTGCCGGCGCGGATAGCACCCAACGGCCGCGCGCGGAAGGCGCAATGAACCTCTTGCGAAGTCGGCCGACCATTCCCAATTTCTGCTTACCGCGTGCCCATCAGGGGCGCGGCCATCGCCCGGTCGAACGCCTGCCCGCACTTCGTGGGGCGGCAACGGCGGCCGGGTCCACGCTCAACGCCGGCTTCACCGGCCGGCTTGTCGCTTCAAGGAAGGACAGACACATGCGTCACTTTGATCTTGCCCCCCTCCACCGTTCCACCATCGGCTTCGACAGGCTTTTCACCCTGCTCGATCAGGCCGCCGGTCACGACCGGGAGGCTCAGGCCTATCCACCCTACAACATCGAGCGGACCGGCGAGAATGACTACCGGATCACCATTGCCGTCGCCGGTTTCGGCGAAAGCGAGCTCGCCATCGAGACGGCCGAGAACGCGTTGACCGTGAAGGGCGAGAAGGCTCCTGCCGCCGATGGCGCGCCGTCGGTGCTGTACCAGGGTATCGCTGGGCGCGGGTTCCAGCGCCGCTTCCATCTCGCGGATCATGTCCTTGTGACTGGCGCGCGGCTGGAAAACGGGCTTCTCCACGTTGAACTCACGCGTGAGCTGCCAGAGGCGATGAAGCCGCGCGTGATCCCGATCACGACCGGCGAAGCGTCCCGCAGGGCGAACCTCAAGTCAATCGATGCGGTGCCAGCCGCCGCCTGATTGCTTTATTCAACACCGTCGGGAGTTGGTCCTCACACTGAGCTTGTCGAAGGGCGAGGACCAGAAGTGCCCAGTCATCCTCTATCCTTCGACAGGCTCAGGATGAGGATGTTCGGAGTTCACCGCAGGACAGGAAGCCGGGCGGCCTAGCCGCCGTCCGGTTTCTTCGGTGCGTCGGTCTCGGCCGCCTTCGGCTGGTCGAGACCATTTTTGATCTTGTCCAGGATTTTCTCGAGGTCTTCCGGCTCCGGGTTGAGATCGCGCGCGTGGTTCCACTGGAACTGCGCCTCGTTGGTGCGGCCGGCCTTCCAGTAGGCGTCGCCCAGATGGTCGTTCAGGATGGAATCCTGGGGGCGGAGTTCGACAGCTTTTTCAAGCTCGACGACCGCCTCCTCATAGCGGCCGAGCCGGTAATAGGCCCAGCCCAGGCTGTCGATGATATGGGCGTCCTTGGGTTGAAGCTCGACGGCACGCTTCAGCATCGTGAAGGATTCGTCGATGTGCATGCCCATATCGACCCAGCTGTAGGCGATGTGGTTGAGCACATGGGCGCGGCTCGCCTTCTCTTCCTCGGTGCGTGGAATTTCCGGCAACAGCGCAAGCGCGTGCTTCAGGTCGGCTTCCGCCGCCGGCCACTGCTTGCCGCGCTCCTGCGAGATACCCCGGCCATAGAACAGCGACCAGTAGTTGCGGTCATTCCGGTCGATGAGCGCGATGGCGCGGGTGGAGGCCTCGGTCGCCGCCGTCCAGTTCTTGGCACCCCGATGGATGGCGGCGGCTGCCTCGTGCAGGCTCACTTCGAAGGGTGATTTCGCGATGCGCTCGTCAACGAGCTTGATGGCTTCGTCGATCTTCTTCATCTCGTTCAGCGCATAGGCCGCACGGATGACGGAACGGGTCTTGATCGGCGAGTCTTCCGGCACGCGGTTGTAGAGGCCGATGGCGCGCTCGTATTGCTTCAGCTGCTCGAAATTCTCCGCCAGCGACACCAGCGTCATGTCGTGGTCGCCGTTGAGGTGGTTTGACAGCTGGAGATACAT
>JBOFUS010000074.1:0-23027 GCA_051652685.1 Beijerinckiaceae bacterium | reverse complement strand
ACCGCCACATTGGACGACAATCAGGTTGTCTACATTGACCAGCGCAACCACGGCGGGCCTTTCGCCTTCCACATCGAGGTCGGCCGGCGCGCGCCGATCCATTGCACTGCACCGGGCAAGGCGCTGCTGGCCTTTCTGCCGCCCCATGACCAGCGGGCGATCCTGTCACGGCTCGTGCTGGAACCCCATACGCCAGCGACGATTGCAGATCGCGAGCAGCTGGTTGCCGATCTGGCGCTCACCCGGGCGCGCGGCTACGCGCTGTCGCGCGGCGAGCATGTGGATGGCGTCTCCTCCGTGGCGGCTCCCGTCTTTGATCACACGGGAAAAGTCGTCGCGGCAATCGCGGTGCTCGGGCCGACATCGCGCCTGCCGAACGACCGCTTGCATGTGTTGGGACGGGACCTGATGGAGGCCGTGCGCCTGATATCCGGGAATGTGGGCGCCGCCCCCGTCAGCATCCACTCGAGCGCGCGGCCCGCGCAGGCCAGCGACAGCGATGTGGAATGCGTGTTGGCCTGGGGCGCGAGCCTTGCCGAAGGGCCAGTCTGGTCAGCTCGCGAGCAGAAGCTCTATTGGGTCGATATTCTTGAACCGGCGGTGCACCGCTTCGACCCCGGCACGCGCACAAACGAGACCTGCCCGATGCCCCGCCTTGTCGGAGCGGTGGCGGAGCGGGCGAAAGGCGGCCTCGTCATCATGAGCCAGAGCGGGGTGGAGTCACTCGACTTCTCTTCCCGCGCCCTGACACTGCTGGTCGATCCGGAGGCCGAGATGCCGGACAACCGCTTCAACGACGGCAAATGCGACGCGCAGGGCCGGCTGTGGGCCGGCACGATGAGCCTCGATGCCCAGCGCAAATCCGGTTCGCTTTACTGTATCTCACCCGATCTCGCCGTACGCCGCATGGATCGCGGCTTCACGGTGGCCAATGGTCTCGACTGGAGCCCGGATGGCAAGGTGATGTATTTCGTCGACTCGGCCGCCGGTGCGATCTTCCGCTACGACTTTGATCCCCCCACCGGCATCATCGCCAACCGCAGTGTCTTTGCACAGATCGAGGAACCCGCCTGCCGCCCCGATGGATTGACGGTCGACGCCGAGGGCTGCGTCTGGTGCGCGCTGTGGGACGGGTGGAGTGTCCGCCGCCTTGATCCTTCAGGGCAAAAGATGCGCGACCTGCGCGTTCCCGTGCCACGGCCGACCAGCGTCGCTTTCGGCGGGCCTGATCTTGCGACGCTCTACATTACGTCCGCGCGCATACGGTTGCCGGCAAAGCTGCTGGCAGATGCACCGTATTCGGGCGGCATCTTTGCCGCGGATGTCGGCGTGCACGGCCGCCCGGCCGGCCTGTTTGGAGGCTAGGGTGATGATGCCTGTCTATCCTGATCTGCGCGACAAGGCTGTGCTCGTCACCGGCGGCGCGGAAGGCATTGGCCGCTCGATCGCCGAGGCGTTTCTCGCGCAGGGTGCGCACGTCGCGATCCTCGACCGCAACGCCACAGCGATCGAGCGCTTCCGCGCGGACGCGCCATCGCTGATCTCAGCGACAGTTGATCTGGCGGATGTTCCGGCAACCCGCGCCGCGATCCGGCGGATCGAGGAGCAGGCGGGCTCCTTGGCAGTTCTGATCAACAACGCGGGAAACGACGAGCGGCACACGTTCGCCGATGTCACGCCGGAATATTGGGATCAATGCATGGCGGTGAACCTGCGCCATGTGATGTTCGTCACCCAGGCGGTCGCGCCAGGAATGGCCGCACGCGGCGGGGGTTCCATTGTCAATCTGGGTTCTACGTCCTGGATGAAAGGCGCGCCCGGTATCGTCGGTTACACAACCGCCAAGGCGGCGATCCATGGCTTCACGAAAACGGCAGCCCGGGAGCTGGGCGGCGACCATATCCGCGTCAACGCGATAGCGCCGGGCTGGGTGATGACGGAACGCCAGCTCGCGCGCTGGGCCACGCCCGAGAAGCTCGCGGCGACACAGGCTGCGCAGGCAATGCCCATCCGGATCGAACCTGATGACGTGGCCGCACTGGCTCTTTTCCTCGCCTCGGACGCCTCGCGCGCCATCACCGGCCAGACCGTGATTGTCGACGCGGGAGCTGGAGATCGCTGATCGACACATCGGCGAGATCACACCGCTGAACCAGAGTGGAGAAAAGGCGTAACACGCCTTGTTCCGTCGCTTTGCCCACGCGTTTTGCCGCCTTGTTCGAGCCTCCATACGACGAGCATTGCAGCACCCGCGAACAGCAGCAGCATCAGGCTTTTCGCTGCAGCATAGCCGAATTCGCCGGAGTTCGCGTGGTTGAAGATCGAAACCGCCGCCAGCTTATGGTCGCCGGAAATCAGGAAGATCACCGATGACAGCGTGGTCAGCCCGTCGACAAAGACATACAGGGCGCCGAGCAGCAAGGCCGGCTTCATCAGCGGCAGCGTGATCATCCAGAGGCGCAATAGCATTCCAGCGCCCAGGTTTTCACCCGCTTCATCCAGCGCAGGATCCGCGCGCTGCAGCGCGGCGCGGGCGGCCAGCATGCCGACGAAGAGATTACCGAAGGCGATGTTGATGGCGAGGATCGCGCCGGTACCTGTCAGCGACAGCTCCTTGATGCCGAAGGGCACATGGAATGCCACGATATAGCCAACGCCGAAGATAATGCCCGGCAGGATGGCCGGGATCATGGCGAGAAAGGCGATGGCATGATGCCCGGGTGGGCGGATGCGTTCCACGACAACCGCCGTCAGCAGGCCGAGCATGGCACCGGGCACGGCGGCTGCAAGCGCGATGCCGAAGCTGCTCCAGACCGATCCCAGACCCCTGTCCGAGGAGCCGTATCCGGTGCCCTGGAACCCGACATTCACGCCTCCGGAGGTGAAGAAGCCGAGTGTCGGCGTCCAGTCGACGCCCCAAAGGCGCACGAAAGCGCCGGCGATAACGGTGAGATAGATCACGACAATCAGCCCTGCCACCGCAACGCAGAGCCCCGCCAGCGGCCAGCGAAGACTGGCGGGCAATCGCGCCTCGGCCCGCGTCTGCCCTCCCTCGGCCGCCGCAAAGCGTCGACGGCCACCCATCGCCTCCAGGCCAAGAAAGATCAGGAGCGGCGGCACGAGCAGCCAGACGCAGAGCGCCGCCGCCAGCGGCGTGTTGCGGAAGGCCGTCACCTCCTCATAGATGAGGCCCGCAAGGACCGGCGTATCGCGGCCCAGAATGAGCGGATTGCCGAAATCCGTGAGACTCATGATGAAGGCGAGAACCGCCACGCGGCGCAACCCCGGTGAGGTCATTGGCAACGTCACCCGCCAGAACACGCCGGTCCGGCTGGAGCCAAGTGAAGCGGCGGCTTCCTCCAGCCTGCCGTCCTGCTTGCGCATCACATCGTCGAGGACGATCAGCGCCGCTGGCAGGAAGGCAATGATCTGGGCAATGATGACACCAGCCAGCCCGTAGAAATTCGTTGCTTCTGCGTCGATGACGCCAAGCGTGCGGTCGAGCAGACCGCTGGTGATCAGGCCGCGCCGGCCAAACAGCATGACGAGCGCCGACGCCACAAGCACCGGTGGCGCTACCAGCGGCAGCAGCAGCAAGCCGCGCATCAGTGCAGGGCGCGGAGCACAGCCACGGTTGATTGCAAAGGAGAGGAGAAAAGCAAGCAACGTGGTGAAAACGGCCGAAACCGCCGCCAGCGACAGGCTGTTCAGCGCTGCCACGCGCAGGAAGGGATCGCGGAGGACGCTTGCATAATGGTCGAGCCCGCGCCGGTGCTCCTCGCCGGAGCGCAGTGTTTCGAACGCTTGCGGATCGAGAATCGCGCGTACCTGGAAGGCAAGCGCGACGCGCCGGTGCAGCATCGTGTGGGCAAGTGAGGTGAGCTGCGCGATCTCTGCGACCAGCGCAGGCTCCGCCTCCGCCAGCGTCCGGCTGATCGCAGCCTCCTGTTCGCTGAAGGCCGCTGAAGTATCCCACCAGGGCTTCCGGCCGGCGAGCGTTGCGGCCATGGTGATCGCCTCCACGCGCTGGATCTGGGTCATAGAGGCAGTCCAGCGCGCCATGGTCTCGGCGCGGCGCGGCTCGGCTAAAGCATTGAGCGCCTGTTCGGTAATCGTCCGCAGCCGCTGCGGTGGCATCGGCCCGGAGATGCGCGTCGACTCCAGCAGCATCGCGCCAATGGGAAAAGCGATGAACAGGCCGAGCAGCAGCGCGACGAAGCCCGAGAGTGCCAGACCCGGCAATGCCCGTGTGGTCCGCATCATGCGTCATCCATCGGCAGCCAGGCGGAACGGCGTGCGTCGGGGAGGAGCCGGACGAGCGTTCCCGCCGCAGGAGCGGGTGTCGTGGATGGATGGTCGATCTGGATCGAAAGCCCGCCGGCCTCAACCGTAAGCCGACGGACCCCACCCAGAAAGGCACTCGAGACGACGCGGGCGGGAATGCCGTTCTCATCGCCAAGGGCAATCGCCTCTGGCCGATAGAGAATGCGGGCCTCGCTGCCCGCCAACCCACCTTCTCCCGGCGGGAGTGGCCAGAGATCCCCGCCGCGCTGCAAGCCCTTGGACGTCACCACACCGTCGATGATATTCGAGACGCCGACGAAGCGCGCGACAAAGGATGTCGCCGGATGGTGATAGATCGTCTCCGGTATGCCGAGCTGCACGATCCTCCCTGCCCGCATCACCGCGATGCGGTCCGACAGGGCGAGCGCCTCATCCTGGTCATGGGTGACATAGATGGCTGTGAGGCCCAGCCTCCGGACGAGATCTTTCAGCTCCTGCCGGAGCTTTGCGCGGATGCGGGCGTCGAGCGCTGAAAGGGGCTCGTCGAGGAGCAGCGCCTTGGGCGCGGCGGCGAGCGCACGGGCGAGCGCCACACGCTGCTGCTGGCCGCCCGACAACTCGTGCGGAAAGCGGGTGAGCAATGCACCGAGCTCCATCATCTCCGCGAGTTCTTTTACACGGACTGCGCGGGCCGAGGCCGACGCGCCGGCGACGACGAGCGCAAAGCCAATATTCTCGGCCACTGTCTTCGTGGGAAACAGCGCGTAGGACTGGAAGACGAAACCCATCCCGCGCGCCGCCGGCGGCCGCGCAGTGATCGCTTCACCGCCGAGAAACACCTCGCCGGTATCGGGTGCGGCGAAACCGGCGACGATGCGCAGCAGCGTGGTCTTGCCGCAGCCAGAATCGCCCAGCAGCGTCAGGAATTCACCTGAAGCCACCTCAAGATCAATGTTGTCGCAGGCGCGCGTGGATCCGAACGCCTTGCTGACGCCGCGCAAACCGATCGAGGGCACGGCGCTCGTTACTGGCGGAGGATGCGCGACTGGAATTCGCGGCGGAACTCGTTGGCATCGAAGGGGCGGCGCATCGTCCAGAGATGGATCTGGTCGAGATTGACAAGGCCGTAGCCGGGCACGGCGGTGGCTCCGACCAGCGGGGCCAGCACCTTCGCGGCTTCGTCGCTCGCCATGAAATCAAGGAAGAGCTTGGCCTGGACCGGGTTGCGCGCGCCGGCCACCAGACCGCCGCCCTCGGTGACGTTCGGTGTCAACCGCCCCATGACCACTTCGACCGGGTTGCCGGCAGATTTCAGCTGGAAGCAGGTTGTATCGAAGGACAGCCCGATGGCAATCTCGCCGCGTGCGGCAAGCTGCGCACCGCCCGAACCGCCGTCCGAGTACTGGAAAACGTTCTGGTGCAGGTTCTCGACAAACGGCCAACCGAAGGCGTCGACCATTGTTGTCAGGATCGACATGCCGGTGCCGGACTTCAGCGGCGAAGGCAGCGAGATTTCGCTCTTGTAGGCCGGTTTCAGCAGATCTTCCCACGTCACTGGCATCGGGAATTTGCGCTCGGCCAGGCGCTTCGTATTAACGATCATGCACATGGTCGTCGCGAAATGGCGGACGTAGAAGCCGTCCGGATCGCGGAAGGCTGCGGCGATCCTGCTGTCTTTCGGTTCATAAGGTTCAAAAACACCGGCCTGCTTCAGTTGCTCCAGCGCGATGTTGTTGACGAGGTAGACGACATCCGCCTGCGGCCGCTGCTTCTCTGCGATGGCACGCTCGGTAATCGGGCCGGTCGAGCCTGACACGAACTTGACCTCGATGTCGGGATGCTTCTTGCGAAAGGCGGCGACGAGGGGTGTGTTGACGCTGTCCGATGCGTTGTAGATCGTCAGTTCCTTCGCCGCGACCGCCGTCGAGAGCACGAGCCCGAGCGCAAACGCGCCAATCCATCTGCCGACCATAGGAACCTTCCCGTATTTCTCCCGGCGATAGCCTTGCTTCATGTCGTCACGATGAAAACGAGCCCATCCGCCGCTGTCATCAAGGCGACGCAGAAGCTTCATCGGGTCGAAACAGAGCTTTCTGAGAATGAAGGGTATGAAACGCGTCGTCATCTGCATGCTGGACGGTCTGCGCGCGGACCAGGCCCGGACGCTGGAACTTCCGGCGATCGACCGCCTGCGCCGTGAAGGCGTCTGGTTTGGCGGCCACCGGAGCATCTTTCCGTCCGCGACGCGCGCATCCTCCGCCTCCGTTGCAACGGGCTGCTATCCGGCGGGTCACGGCCTCCACGGAAACATGATGGCGCTCGCGCAAGACTCCGGTTTCGTGGTGGAAGATGTCGGCAAGCCGGCGTTCTTCGATCGGCTGCGCGCCGTGCGCGGCTTCACCCTTAAACGACCGACGCTGGCAGAGCGCGTGGCGGGTCAAGGCGGTGCGATCGTCTTTTCAAACGTCTCTCCGGGCGCAGCGCTGGCGCATGATCCCGATGGTTTCGGCCACGTCTATCATCGGGCGGTCAGCCGTGGGCCTGGCCGCGCACAGGTTCCTGATCCGCTTGTCGCCACACTCTCGCTGGAAGGTGATCGTGGCGTCACGGCGCGTTTCTGCGACGAGGTGCTGGCGGAGCGCGCACCAGCCGTCGCCGTGCTCTGGCTCGGCAATCCGGATGACACGCAGCATGACAACCCGCTGGGCTCACCTGCGAGCCTCGCCGCCATCCGGGCAGCCGACGCAAATCTCGGACTTCTCATCGACGCGGTCGATCGGTTGATCGCCGGCGGCGATGACGTGTTGCTGCTCGCCGGCTCCGATCATGGCCACGAGACGCCGACAGGCGTGGTACCGGTCGAGGCGGAGCTGATCGCAGCCGGCTTCAAGCGCGACCGCGACGACCGGGCAATCGTGGTCGCACCGCAGGGAACAGGCTTCTTGCTCTACGCCCGTGATGGCGAGGAAGCCCGCGTCGCCGAGATCGCGGATTGGATCGAGGGCCGTGACTGGGCTGGCAAGGTGGTGCGGCAGGGCGAACTCGGTGACGTCGGCCATGCGGCCGATGGCGGTCTAGCACTGGCGGTTGGCATGGCGACGGATGCAGAGGCCAACGCATTCGGCGTACCCGGCCGGACCATGATCGCCACACGCTTCGAGACCACGGCGCGCAGTATCGGCAACGGCTCGCATGGCGGCTTTGGCGCATACGAGACCGCGCCCTTCCTGCTGGCGCGCGGCGCAGGTTTTTCGGCCGGAAGCACCCAGAAGCTGCCGACATCGCTGGTGGATATCGCGCCGACGGCTCTGGCCCATCTCGAACTTGACGCGTCCGGCGCGGACGGCCGTGCCCTGCAGGACTTTTCGCATGAAACTTCAACCGGAATCGGGGCTGATCATGTTCACCAACCTGCCTGACCGTCGCCATATTCTCGCACTGGGGGCCGCCGGCCTCATCCTGCCAACGTCGCTTGTGGCGCAGGAGACGCCGCGCCGGGGCGGAATTCTCAAATTCATGACGCTTGGTCTCGATACCTCGGATTTCCACCGCCACACGGGATCGATCGGCGTGCCGCAGGCGATTGTCGAAGCTCCGACTTCCATCGGCGACGATGGCTCCGTGAAGCCCTATCTCGCCGATAGCTGGACAATCTCGCCTGACGGCCTCGTCTACACCTTCAGGATCCGTCCGAACGTCGCCTTCCACAACGGCCGCACGATGAACGCGGCCGACTTCCTCGCCAATTTCGAGCGGGTGAAGGAAAAGGTGAAGGGCGGCTGGCTGGCCTCTGCCATGCGGCAGGTAGCCGGTTTCGAGACGCCGGACACAATGACCTTCGTCGTCCGCATGGCAAAGCCCTATGCGCCGTTCCTCAGCCTGATTTCGGAACTGTGGATCGTCGCACCCGAAAGTGCCGGCTGGGCCGACACCGTGACGCGGCCTATCGGTACGGGCCCCTTCAGGTTCGAGCGCTGGACGCCGAAAGTCGAGCTCTTCGCGCCGCGCCATGACCGCTACTGGCAGGAGGGAAAGCCCTATCTCGACGCGGTCCGCTTCGCGCTCGACGACAGCGACAACACGGATATCGCGCTGCGCTCGGGCGATCTGCATCTTGCCCGCATTCCCAATGACAAGATTGCCGAGATCGCGAAGCTGCCGGGCTACACCCTGCATCCGCTGAAGGACTCAAGCTGGTATTTCTGGTCCTTCAACAACCGCAAGCCGCGTCCGCCGTTCGACCGCGTGAAGGTGCGGGAGGCGGTGAGCCTTGCGCTGAACAAGGCCGACTACATGAACTTCATCGCCGGAGACCGCGGTCTTGTGACCAACCAGTGGGTCGCGCCGGGCAACTTCTACTTCGACCAGGCGATCCACGCCGCCGATGCGCATGCGAAGCCTGATCTGGCCAAGGCGCGGGCGATCCTCGCGGCAGAGGGCATCGATCCGCGCGCTACACCGCTGCGCGTCGTGTCCTGGCAATCGCCCTATGCCGAGGTTGCTGTCCAGATGATCCGCGAGCTGGGCTTCAGGATCGAGCATATCGCGCTCGATGATCTGGGCGCGCAGAAGCGCCTCGGCGAATATGACTGGGACCTCGCCCCCATGGGCTCGGGGCCACGGGCCGACATTTTCCTGCGCTATGTCCGCCTGATGTCGGACGGGCCGAACCCGGTCCTCTGGGGCGGCGTACAGGATCCGGAATTCGACCGGCTGACGCTGGCCGCCGTGGCCGAGCCCGACGCGGCAAAGCGGAAGGACTTCTACCTCGCCGCCTGGAAGCGCGTCATGGAGCGCTATTATACCGTGGTGATCGGCCATTCCTTCGAGAGTTTCGCCTCGCGACCCGAGGTCAGGGGCTTTTCGGGCGGCTTTACATGGTCGCCGCATCGGGTGGATGGCGGCCTTGCCTTCACCTGGTTGGCAGGGTGAGTCTGGCTGGCCATGCCGGCACGGCGACGCCAGGCGTTTGCGCATCGCCGGAGGTCCCGGCGCGCTGGCGGCCAACCATCCCGGAAACCCTCGCCATCCTCCTGCTGGTTGCCGCCACCCTTGCGGCGGCTTTCGGGCCGGAGCTGATCGGGATCGATCCGCTGGCGCAGAACCTGCGCTTCCGCAACCGGCCGCCTTCCGAACTCCATTTGCTGGGTACCGACCACCTGGGGCGCGACATCGCTGCACGCTTGCTCGGCGGCCTGCGCATGAGCCTGATCGTGGCGCTTCTGGCGCTGGTGATTGCGCTGTCGGCGGGCGCGCTTCTGGCAATGCTGGCCAGCGTCGCGGGCGGACCTTTCGCGGCAGCGTTCTTCTGGCTGATCGATGTGCTGCGGGCGATGCCCGGCGTGTTGCTCGCGCTCGTACTCGTCGCAGCCTTCGGTCAGGGCATGACGCCACTTGCGCTTGCCGTCGGCCTGACGTTTGCGCCGACTTTCGCCCTTGTGACGCGCTTCACGCTGGAGCGCGAGACGGCACTGCCGGCCGTGGCGGCGATCCGGGGACTTGGCGCAACACGCATGAGGATCGCCTTCCGCCATGTGGTGCCGCATCTGGCCGGGCCGCTGGTGACCCTGGCAGCCATCGTTTTTCCCCGCTGCATCGTGACCGAATCGGTCATGAGCTTCCTGGGCCTCGGAGCCAGCCCCGACAGCGCCACCTGGGGGCGGATGATCGCGCAGGCATCGCGCTTCTTCGAGATCAATCCCACAGCTGTGCTGGCACCAACACTCGCACTGGCCGTGCTGACGCTGGCGCTGACACTCGTCGGTGCGCTTGCGCGGCGGCGGCTCGACCCGTTGCGGCGGAGCGCCACGGCATGAGCGCGTTCGGCAAGCTGATCGCCACAAGTCTTCTGGTCGGGCGCGGGCTTCTGCTGGTGCTTGGCATATCGGCGCTGGTCTTCGTGCTGCTGCGTGTCGTGCCCGGCGATCTCGCCGACATGGTGGCCAGCGAAGGTGGCTTCACACCGGCGATGATGGAGGAACTCAGGCGCGATCTCGGCCTTGACCGACCGGCCTATGTGCAGTTCGGCATCTGGCTCACAAACGCGATTTCGGGCGATTTCGGCCTGTCGCTGCGCTATCACCAGCCCGTCTCGACGATGGTGCTGGAAGCGCTGCCTGGCACGCTCCGGCTCGGCCTGCTGGCCATCACCATCGGTATCCTGCTGGGGTTCGGCGCGGCCATTGCCGCGGCGATCTGGCCGAACCGCTTCCTGCGCGGCCTGGTCGATGGGCTCAATGTCTGGTCCGTCGCGGTGCCGACCTTCTGTGTCGGCTTTCTCGGAATTCTCATCTTCGTGCTCTGGCTGCGCTGGACGCCGCTGACCGGCAATCTCTGGCTGCCTGCGCTGATCCTCGGCATCGACGTCGCAGGCCAGATCGCCAAGCCGCTGCTGGAGGACATCGAGGAAGCGCGGAACAGCCTCTACGTGCGCGCCGCACAGGCGAAGGGCGTCAGCCGCCCGGCCATCATCATGCGCCATGTGCTGCCCAACGCCATGACCACGGCGCTGGCGCTCGTTGGCGTGGTGCTCGGCGGTCTGGCGGGCGGCGCTGTGACGATGGAGGTATTGTTCAACCACAACGGCATCGGCAAACTGACACTCGATTCCGTGCTCGGCCGCGACTACACGGTGACGCAGGCAACCGTCGTGGTCATCGCGGCAGTCGTGGTGATGAGCAACACCCTTATGACGCTCGTGAGCCGGCTGATCGATCCACGCATCGGTGCGGCACGGCGGGCATTCTAGCGTCACGCACCGCCCTCGCCTCGTCGTTTTGTCACCTGCTGTCATACGCGCTTCAAGGGTGTGGAATAACCATCAGGCACTTTCCAGAACCCGAGGAGCCCTCCTGATGTCGAAGCTTTCCCCCGACACCGGCGTGTCGCGCCGCTCAACGCTCAAGCTTGGTCTCGCCGCCGGTGCCGCCGGCCTCGCCATGCCGGCGATCGGTCAGTCGCAGGTAACGCTCGAGTTCCCGACCTACCAGATCGACGAGAGTTTCGGCCCCTGGTGGAAGGCGGTGATCGCGGAGTACGAGCGGCTGAACCCGCGCGTGAAGATTGCCCTGACCAACGGCAACTCCAACGACCATCACCGCATGCTGGCCACGCGCTTCGCCGCCGGCAATCCCCCGGATATCGTGCACATGACAGCGCGTTTTGTCTGGGGTTATGGCGACGAAGGCGTGATCGAGCCGCTTGATCGCTGGATGGACAGGACGGACATCAAGCAGAGCTGGGTGCCAGCCCAGAAAATGCTGACCGTCGATGGCAAGACATGGGGCTTCCTGCTGCTCACCTATGGCTTCGCGCTGTTCTACAACGAGAAAATGCTCGCCGATGCTGGCCTTAAAGTCCCGACCAATGAAGGCGAGTTCCTGGCTGCCGCCAAGACCCTGACAAAGGACCGCGATGCTGATGGGCGCATCGATCAGTATGGCGTGGCACTCAATACATCAAACAGTTCCTGGGGTTATGTCCAGTTCATGCACATCCATTGCGGCCGTAACCGCGAGATCGTCAACAACGGCAAGCTCGACGATGTGGCCGAGATTGCGAAGTCACTGAAGGTCATGGATGACCTGATCAAGGGCGGCATGAGCCCGCGCGGTCTGGACAACGCACCACAGCGCCAGGCCTTCTGGCAGGGCAATGCAGCCATGTACATGGATGGCTCGTGGGCACCGGGGTACGACAACACGGCGGCGCCTTCCGTCAAAGGCAACTGGAAAGTGGCGCGCATCCCCTATCCCAACATGGCGGGCGGCCCGTCGAACTGCCTCGCCATTGCCAAGGACACGCCGGCCGAGAAGAAAGAGCTCGTGTGGAAGTTCATGGAGTTGATCGCGACGGTCGAGTGGCAGCAGAAATACGCGGAGCTTTCCGGCAACCCTCCCGGCAGGCGCGGCATGGTCACCGATGCGGCCCGCGCGAAATGGCCCTGGCTGCCGCTTTTCGACGAGTTGACTTCGATGGACAGCCGCTCGCATCTGCCCATCGGCTATGAGAAAGACTTCAACAAGTTCTCCGATCTCTTCACCGAGCAGATGACGGCGATGGTGGCCGGGCGCATCTCGCCCGACGAGGCCGCACAGCGCTTCGCTGACCGGTTCAACCGCGAACTTGCCCGCCCGCGTGGCTGAGCGGGACGGCGTCGTTAATGCCGCCGCGCAACCGGGCATCCTGCGCAGGTGGCAGGACCTTCGTGCGGAAGGACTCTCGCGTGACGCTGCGGAACGCCTGTTCCATGCGGCCTTGATCGCGCCGGCCGTCATCGTGACGGCTGCGCTGATCGTTTGGCCCCTGTGGTTTGTGCTCAGAACGAGTTTCCATGAGTTACGGCTTGCGGAGCTGATGCGGCCGCTGACCAAGCCCGTGACGCTCGCCAACTTTACCGCCATCGTCGGCCACGAAAGTTTCTGGCCCTCGGTGGAGACAACGGCGATCTTCGTCGCCTGCGGTGCCGGGCTTGCTTTCATCATTGGCCTGCTGGCGGCTCTGGCGCTTGACCGCGCCATCCCCGCGCGCGGCGCGCTGCGGCTGGCGGTGATGACACCCTGGGCGGTGGCGCCCGTCGTCGCATCCATCGCCTGGGCCTTCCTGCTGGATGAACGCTTCGGGCTGATCAACTATATCGCCCTCCAGCTTGGCCTGATCGCCCAGCCTGCACCTTTCCTGACCGATCCTTCGCTGGCCGTTTTCTCCACGGCTTTCGTGTTTCTCTGGAAAGCCTTCCCGTTTCACGCCATCACGCTTCTTGCCGGATTGCGCGCCATTCCGCCCAACCTTTACGAAGCCGCGCGGATCGACGGGGCCGGACCGCTCATGCGCTTCTGGACCATCACCTTGCCGCTGCTGAAGCCCTTTGCGCTGGTCGCGCTGTTTCTGGGTGTGCTGACGGCACTGCGCGAGGTCGAGACCATCCTTGTGCTCACCGGCGGCGGGCCGGCACGCGCCACCGAAACACTGGCGCTCAAGGTCTATCTTGAGACATTTCGCTATCTGCAGCCCGGCCGCGGCGCGGCCGCCGCAGTGATCCTCCTCCTAGTCGGCCTTGTCATCGGGGCCATCGTCTGGCGACCGATGTCGCGCCGCGCCCGATCATGAACGGCAACCCATGGGCACGCTGAGAGATCCCTATGCCCTTGCAGGGTTTATCTTCGTGATCGGCCTTGCCATGCTGGCAATCCTGCCATTTTACTGGACGCTCGTGATTTCGCTGCGCATCGACGATGCAATCATGAGTTGGCCGCCACGCCTGCTTCCACCACTGGAGGCGCTGGGGCTCGATGCCTGGCGGGCCATCCTCTCCGAACCGCGCGTGATGTCCTGGCTGATGAACTCGGCCATGATCACACTGGCCTCGGTCGCGCTCGCACTGCTGATTTCCATACCTGCCGGCTATGCGCTGTCGCGCGGGCGCGGTCCTGAAGCGTCGGTTGCGGCGGCAGCTATCCTTGCGTCAAAGCTCGTCCCAGCCTCAGTGCTGGTCATGCCGATCTATGTGCTCGCGCGTATGGCGGGGCTTCTCAACAATCCCGCAGCAGTCGTGCTGGGCAATCTCTCCTTTGCCGTGCCGCTTGCAACTTTCCTGATGAAAAACGCCTTCGATGCGTTGCCGAAAGAGCTTGAGGAAGCAGCGCAGATGGATGGACTTGGCCGGATGGGCGCGCTGGTGCGTATCCTGGTGCCGAATGTCGCCCCGGCGGTGGCGGCCACGGCGGTCTATGTCTTCATTGTCGCCTGGAATGACTTTCTCTTCGCGCGCACGCTTCTGACAGGTGGGGCAAGCACGACGATCACCGTCGGTGCCGCAAGCTATCTCGGCGAGGTCACGGTCCATTGGAATCGTCTCATGGCTCTCGCCGCACTCGCCACCGCGCCATGCCTAATGTTCTTTCTCGCTCTATCAGGGCAGCTGACGCGTTCAATTGGATCGGATGTCCATTGATCGCCGGGGGAGGGAAAGGGTGATGGAGGATCGAAACCGGGCGACCGGGCTGGAAGCACGCGACGCGGCTGTTTTCTTTCATCAGAATGGCTCCAGCCCCAACACCCGCGCTCTCAGGGCGCTCGGTGGGATCTGGCTCGAAGACATGGACGGCAGGCGATACATCGATTTGCACGGCAACACCGCCCATCACCTTGGCTATGCACATCCGCGCCTTATCGGGGCGTTGAAGGCGCAGCTGGACGAACTGCCCTTCTGTCCGCGCCGCTATACGAATGAGACCGCCGTGGCATTGGCGGAAAGGCTTGTCAGCCGCTGGACCGGCGCGGGCCGTGCAAAGGTCCTGTTCGCGACCGGTGGCTCTGACGCCATCGAGATTGCTCTGCGCCTTGCCCGTGCGGCGACGGGGCGGTCAGGGACGATCTCGCTGGAGGGATCCTACCACGGCCATGGCTTCGGGGCGCTTGGCCTGTCGCGTGCGAAGCTTGATCCGAGGCTGGGCGCGCATCTGCCTGCCCGCACACATGTCACGCCCTATTGGGATCACGCGAGGGGCGGCGGCGAACGAATGCTGGACGACATTCGGACGGCCTTCGCAGACAGCAGGGACGGGATCGCCGCGGTGATCGCGGAGCCTGTCCGCTCGAATTGTCATGTCCCGCCGGACTGGCTCTGGCCAGAGGTGCGCCGCCTCTGCGATGCGGAAGGGACCAAACTGATCTTCGACGAGATACCCTCCGGCCTGGGCAAGACCGGCCGCTTCTTCGCGCATGAGCATTTCGGTGTCGCACCCGATGCCGTGGTGCTGGGCAAGGCGCTGGGCGGCGGCATCCTGCCGATCGCTGCGGTCGTTGCAGATGCCGGACTCGACGTCGCGCCCGATCTCGACCTTGGCCATTACACCCATGAGAAGAACCCCGTGACGACCCGCGCTGCGCTGACGACACTGCAGATCATCGAGGATGAGGGGCTGGTTGAACGTGCCGCCGCTGCCGGCCGCCATGCACTGGCACGAATGGCGCAGATGGCGAGCCATGACCCCCGCATTACAGGGGGAAGGGGACTGGGACTTCTCCTCGCCCTGGAGCTGATCCCCGGACAAAACCTCGGCCGGCGGCTGGTCGAGAACGGCTTTCGCGAGGGCGTGTCGATGGTCACAAAAGGACCGGATGCCGTTGGCTTCTCCGCACCGCTGACGATCACCGACACGGAGATCGACGAAGCGTTAGAGCGGATCGGACGGGCCGCAAGGATGTGCTGATTTTCCCTGTGCTGTCTTCGCTGTGTTACAGCTGTTCGATACCTCCTTTTGCTGTCCCGTCGACAATACCGAGGAGGAATTCATGGCGCAATTCACACGCAGGCAAGCCATCGCAACCGCAGGCGCGGCCGCCGCCGCGCCCCTTTTGCCGAGCAGAATCCAGGCGCAAGGACGCCGTCCCGATCTCCGCATCGGGGCGCAGGGCATCCCCGGAAATCTCGAGCCGATCGAGCTTATCGGCAACACGGGCAACCGTGTCGCCAATGCCATTTATGACACGGTCATCTATCGTGATTTTCTGTCCAACCCGCAGGGTAGCGGCACGCAGCTGAAGCCCGGTGTCGCCGAAAGCTGGCGGCGCATCGACGCACGCACCCTCGACGTGACCATCCGCCCGAATGTGAAGTTCCATAACGGCGCGACCGTCACCGCCGAAGACGTTGCCTTCAGCCTCGGGGCCGAGAAGCTTTGGGGTCCGAAGCCGATATCGGCGCGCGGGCCGGTGTTCGCGGCGGATTTCGAAGCCGTGGAAGTTACCGGACCGATGACGGTGCGTTTCGTCACCAAGAGGCCGGATGTCAGCCTCGAGCAGCGGCTCGCTTCCTGGGTCGCCCGTGTCGTTCCGAAGGCCTATTTCCTTCAGGTCGGTCCGGACGGTTTCGCCACGCGCCCCGTCGGAACCGGCCCCTACAAGCTCAAGGAACTGCGTTCAGGCGAGAAGCTGGTACTTGAAGCCCATGACGAATACTGGATGGGCCGCCCGACGGCAGAGACGGTCACCTTTGTCTCGGTGCCCGAGACCTCGACCCGCATCGCCGGCCTAATCTCCGGCGAGTTCGATATCGTGACTACACTGCCGACCGACGCGATCCCGCAGCTGCGCCGCCAGCGTGATGTCGAAACCCGCGGCATCGTCATCGAGAACGTCCATCTGGTCACGTACCAGTGCGACGAACCGGTCTTGAAGGACAAGCGCGTTCGCCAGGCACTCAACCTCGCGATCGACCGCAACCTGATGTCGCAGGCACTTTGGGGCGGCCTCGCCAACGTGCCGAATGGCTTCCAGTTTCCCGAATATGGCGATGTGTTCGAACCGTCGCGCGTCGGGCTCCAGTACAACCCCGACCGCGCCCGCGCACTCCTGCGTGAGGCGGGCTACAACAACGAGCGGATCGTCTACCGCACCCTGCCATCCTGGTATGCGAATGCGGTGCCGGCGGCGCAGATGGTGCAGCAGTTCTGGCGGCAGGTCGGCGTCAACGCGGATATCCAGATCTTCGAGACGTGGCAGCAGCTGCTCGCCCAGCCCGGCATCCAGGTGCGCAACTGGTCGAACGGCTTCCAGATGCCGGATCCTTCAACCCCGCTCATCTCAAACTGGGGTCCGCGCGGCGACGTGCAGCGTCAGAACGGCTGGAAGCCGCCCGAAGAATATAACGCGTTGGTCCCTATCATTCAGGGATCTACCGATCCTGCGGAACGCAAGCGCGCTTTTCAGCGTTACATCGAGATCTGGGAGGACGAAGCTCCGGGCACGATCCTCTATCGACCTTATGAGCTCTACGGTGTCAGGAAGAACATCACTTGGAAGCCGGTCAGCTTCGAGTTCATGGAGCTTCGTCCGAGCAACCTCGCCTTTGCGCCGGCTTAATCTGGCTTTTTGAAAGCGAACTTCGCCTGATCGGCCCTCCCGGGCTGGTCGGGCTTTTCATTCTCGAAAAGGCTTTCAGCCGAGCGTGGGATCGAAACGGTCGCGGAGCCAGTCGCCGACAAGTGACACGGCGAGCGTCGTGAGAAAGATCAGTGTCCCCGGCGCGACCACGATCCACCAGGCGAAGGAGAGATGGTCGCGGCCCTCGCTCATCATTAGACCAAGGCTCGCAAGCGGCGGCTGGATGCCAAGGCCGAGGAACGAGAGGCCGGTCTCAAGCAGGATAATCTCCGGCAGATTGAGCGAGAACTGCACGACAAGGGGGGCCGCCATGTTCGGCAGGATATGCCGTGCGTAGATGCGCGGCGCGGATGCGCCAAGCGCTCGAACCGCGCCGGTGTAATTCCGCGTTGCACCATCGATCACAAGGCCGCGCACCAGCCGGGCGTATTTCTCCCAGCCTGCGAGCCCCATCAGGATCACGAAGAGCACGAAGCTGTTGCCGAAAAAGGCTAGACAGGCGAGCGCAATGACGATGAATGGAACAGCCGCGCCGACATCAACCAGCCCCATGAGGACGTTGTCGACCCAGCCGCCATAGTGGCCAGCGACCAGACCAATGCTAAGGCCGATCATCGCGCCCACCAGCGCACCCATGATCGCAACGGCGATGGAAAGCCTAAGCCCCGACACGGCGCGGGAGAGGACGTCGCGGCCCAGATGATCCGAGCCAAGCCAGAAAGGCGACTGAGGATCTATCAAACGCGGTTCCATGAGCCGGTTGAGCGGCTGCTGGAACGCGATGTCATGGGGTGCCAGACCCGGTCCGAAGATGGCGATGGCGGCGATGGCGAGAAGCCAGCCGACCGCGATCCTGATACTCCATGGCATCCGGCGACGGGCTGGCAGCGCATCGGCTGTGACGCTGGTGACAAGCCCGCCGCCGCTCATCGGCCGCCTACACGGATCTTGGGATTGAGCGCGGCGTAGCTCAGATCGACAAGCAGCGTGGCCGTGACCATGGCGGCGGCGATCAGGATCACACAGGTCTGGACCACGGCGAGGTCACGCGCGCCAACAGCAGTGACCAGCAGACGCCCGATGCCGGGCCATGCGAAGACAGTCTCGACCACCAGCGCGCCACCGACGAGGCCGCCTAGCGAAAAGCCCAGGATGGTGACCAGCGGAATTGCTGCATTTGGCATAGCATGGCGCGTCACCACCTGGGCCCGTGCCAGCCCTTTGGCTGTTGCTGTCCGGATATAGCTCTCGCCTAGCACCTCAAGCATGGAAGAACGGGCAAAGCGGGCAATGATCGCCGCCTGATGCAGGCCAATGGTGAAGGCCGGAAGGACGAGATGCGCGGCGGTCGCGCTACCCGAACTTGGCAACCAACGCAGTTCCACAGCAAAAAGAAGGATGGCGAGGAGACCAAGGAAGAATGTTGGCAGGCTGTAGCCGGCGACAGAAATGGCGATGACGGCGCGGTCAACGAGTGTGTCGCGCCGTATCGCGGCGAGAGTGCCGGCCGAAATGCCGATCAGAAGGGCGACCGACAACGCTGCGCCCATCAGCAACAGCGTCTTTGGCAGACGTTCCATCACCACCGTCAGTGCGTCGCGCCGGTCAACGAACGAGCGGCCGAGATCACCGGTGAACACTGCGCCCCAGTAGTTGACGTATTGCGCCCAGAGAGGTTGATCGAGCCCCCAGCGTTCGCGGTAGAGCGCCACGACTTCCGGCGTCGCGTCGTCAGGCACCAGCGCATAGACCGGATCGCCAGTGACGCGCAGCACGAAAAAGACAATCGTGACCACCGCCCAGATCGTAATCACCGCACGGAGCAGACGAATAAGCGCGAACCTCATGATTGCCACCCATCACCTGCCCATGACGGCAGCATGACCCGGTGTCATCCTGTGCCGTGATGCTCAGGCGCTGATGCGGCCGCCGCGCTGGATGATCTCCTCCACGCGCTTCTCTGGGAACAGTTGCGGCGCGAGCGCGATGCGTGTCGGCGCGACATCCTGATGGTGGATCACCATGTTTTCCGCGCCAATGAGCATGATGGACGTGCAGATGGGGAACAGATAGCGCGGCACTTGCCCGGTTACCCCTTTGAACTGGACGCCCTGATTGTAGTGCACCGCGCCGACATTGATGAAGGGCAGGCCACGCCAGACGCCGGAACACGTGCGATGCGTGTGGCCGGCGATGATCTGGCGAATGTCCGGATGGACTTCGAGACAGGCGCGGAAAGCCGCCGGATCGCGCATGCCGATGGCGTCAACACGCATGCCGATCTCGAAGGGCGGGTGATGCATGAAGAGATAAACCGGCCGGTCCTTTGCCTCTTCCAGCCGGTCGCGCAGCCACGTCAGCCGGGCCTCGCAAAGATGACCGTTGACGTAGTCGGGCTCGAAGGTGTCGAGGAAAATCAACCGGCCGTGCTGGCCATCGAGAACGGAATGGACGAAGCCGTCAGCGGCAACAAGGTCAGGGAACACTCTTCCGAAGGTATCGCGGTCATCGTGGTTGCCGATCAGCACCCGCAACGGAATGCGCATGCCCTTCAGCCGCACTTCGAGCTGCCGGTAGGCTGGCTCCGCACCGTGGTCGGCAAGATCGCCGAGCAACACGCAGAGGTCGGAATCGGCGTGGTTTTCCGCGAGGTCCCGGAGTGCCAGATCGAAGCGTGCGGCGGTGTCGAGCCCCTTCGAAGTCTCGCCCGGCGCGAGGAGATGAATGTCGGAGATGATGTAGATCTTCATGGTCTGCCCCTGCCTATGCGATTTTTTCCATTGTCCGCACGCCGTCCCGCGGCCTGGTCGCGAGCGGCAGCGCATTGGACGTATCCGGGTCGAAGAACAGCAGGTCGGTGACCGCGAGCGCAAGCAACACAGCCTCTCCCTCGCGCCGGTTGACGACATCGGTCGGATCGAGAACACGCAGCGCGCCGGCCTCCGTATCCACGGTGTAAAGCACCTCACGACCCATCGGCTCGATGAAGGCCACCCGGCCGGGCAAGCCCGCGGCGGCGAAGGTGATATGTTCGGGCCTGATGCCCAGAATGATTGAACGGTTGCCGCTCTCGACAGATGCAAGTCCATGTCCTGCGAGGCGCAGCTCGCCCGCATCAACGAGGCCAGACGCGATGTTGATCGTCGGACTGCCGATGAACCCGGCAACGAAGATGTTGGCAGGCCGCCGGTAAAGATCGCCGGCCGAGCCGATCTGCTCGATGCGGCCCTGGTTCATCACCACGATCCTGTCCGCCATCGTGGTAGCCTCCACCTGATCATGGGTGACGAGCACGGTGGTGAGCTTGAGCTTGCGCTGCAGGCGGCGGATCTCGGTGCGCATGGTCTGGCGCAGACTGGCGTCGAGATTGGAGAGCGGTTCGTCGAGCAGCAGCAGCCTTGGTTCCTTGACCAGCGCCCGCGCCAGCGCCACGCGCTGCTGCTGGCCGCCAGAAAGCTGGTGCGGCCTGCGCTCAAGGAGTTCGCCGATCTGCACAAGTGCCGCCGCCGCCGCAACGCGGGTTGTCTGTTCCCGCTTGGGCACACGCTTCATATCGAGCGGAAAGGCAATGTTCTGCGCCACCGTCATGTGCGGATAGAGCGCATACGACTGAAAGACGAGGCCGATGTTGCGATCCATCGCCTCGCTGTCTGTGACATCCTCGTTGCCGAAGCGGATGCGTCCGGCGGTCGGTCGCTCTATCCCGGAAAGCAGAAACAGCGTCGTCGACTTGCCGCAGCCGGAGGGGCCAAGGATCGCGACGAACTCGCCGTCATGGATCGTGAGGTCGATGCCGTCGACCGCCCGGACGTCGCCGAAGGTCTTCGTCAATCCATGGGCTTCGATGTTCGCCATCAGGTCACCGGATGCCGGAGGACACGAAAGTGTCCATTACGCGCCGCTGGAGAAAGAAGAAGATGAGGAGCGCCGGCAGCGAAGCCAGTGTCACGCCGGCCATCAGCGGGCCGAAACTGTCGACGCCCTCCGAATCCAGAAAGCGGCGGATACCGATCTGGATTGTCCGCATCCGCTCGGAATCCGTGACGAGCAGCGGCCAGAAATACTCGTTCCAGCACTCGATGAAGGCGATGATGGTGAGGCCAGCAAGCGCCGGCCCCATGTTGGGAAGCACGATGCGCCACAACGTGCGCCAATGGCCGGCACCATCGGCACGGGCGGCGTCCAGCAGCGGCTTCGGGAACTGCATCATATGCTGGCGCAGCAGGAAGACCCCGAAGGGAAAGGCGAGATTGGGAATGATCAGCGCCGCCCAGGTGTCGAACCAGCCAAGCTCAACGACCATGATGTAGATCGGGATCATGGTCAGCGTATGGGGGATCATCAGCGCGCCGAGCACCAGCGCGAAGAGCACGTCCCGCCCGCGAAAGCTGAAGCGCGCAAAGGCATAGGCCGCAAGCACCGCGATCACGATCTGCCCCGAGACGCGCAGGAACGTCGTGCCAATGCTGTTCCAGAGATAAACGTCGAAGGACACGGCGAAAAGACGGCGGAAATTGGCGAGCGTGGGCGTTGTCGGCCACGGGGTGACGGAATAGATCTCCGGTTCCGGCTTGAAAGCCGCGAAAACCACCAGCAGCATCGGCGCGAGCATCAGCACGGCCAGAAGGCCCGTGAGTGAGTGGCCGACCACCCTCGATATGCGTGAGAGCCGGACCATCGTTGTCACCTGTAGTGGACAAGCCGGTCGAAGAGCCGGAACTTGACCAGCGCCACCAGCATCAGGAAGCCAAACAGGATGACGGTAGCGGCTGCGCCCTGCCCGACCGCAAAATTGAGGAACGTGTATTCGTAGGTGACATAGAAGAGGTTCGTCGTCGCATTGGACGGCCCGCCGCGGGTCAGCACGTCGATCGGCGTGAACACCTGTTGCATGGTGAAGATCACCGTCGAGATCAGAACGAAAAGCGTCGTGGGGCCAAGCATCGGCCAGATCAGGCGGCGCAGAATCATGGCGTCGCTGGCGCCATCCACCCGCATGGCGTCAATCAGCCGGCCAGGAATGCGGGTGAGACCCGCCAGATAGAGCAGCACGTGGAAGCCGAACACCTTCCAGGTCGCAATACCGATGATTGTGCCGAGCGCTGTGGCCTCGCGGGTCAGCAAGGGCGGCAGGCTGAGGCCAAGGCGCTTCAGCGTGAGATCGAGATAACCGCCGAGCGGTGAGAGGATCCACAGCCACGCGACTGAGACGGCGACGAAGGAGACAAGTGTCGGCAGGAAAAGCACCGTCCGGTAAAGCTCACCGCTTCGGCCAAGCGACCAGATGAAGACTGCAACCGGGATGGGCGCCAGTACCTTGAGCGGAATCGAGGCAGCCAGCGTGACGAGCGTGTTCCACAGGGCAGCCCGGAACAGTTCGCTGTCCATGACATCCACATAGTTGCGCCACCCGACGAAACGGATCGGCACACCGGGATTGAGGTTCCACGATGTGACAGAGAGATAGGCCGTGTGGACGAGCGGCCAGAACGTGAAAAGGCCAAGGAGCGCGATGAGCGGCGCGAGGTAGAGATACGCGACCGCCTGTTCACTCAGTCGCGTTCTGATTTTTCGATCCGCCGCGCCGGCCAGTTCGGCCACCCGTCAGGTCCGCGCGAGAGCGGCGTTGGCGCGGCGCACAGCATCCGGCACCAGCTGCGCGGCAGGACCTTTTCCAGCCCAGAGATCATCGATCATTGTCGAAACGATGTTCTCCGCCGGCAGCGCATTCGGGTGGTTCCAGGTCTCCGTCGCAACCGTTTCGGGCATCTGGTTGATGACGGGGCGAACGTAGGGAAAACTCTCGACATAGCTGCGCATCGCCGGATCGTTGAGCGGATCGCGCGTCAGCGGCATGT
>JBOFUS010000073.1:0-8839 GCA_051652685.1 Beijerinckiaceae bacterium | reverse complement strand
TAAAAGCGCGATGTGCGCAACAGTTTCATCTTGGGACGCGCGTCGAATCGACGGACATAGTTAAATCCGAACGGCGGATGCGCCGCCGAGCCTTCGGTTTGGATGTCCGGCCCTCGCGATGCTGCTTGCGCGATCCCTTATGCTCTTTGCTTCGCTGGTCCTCGCTGGCGTGGGAGCAGGCTATCTGGCGTACCGTCTTTCGGAGAAGGGCGTATCGGGAGATGCAGCCATCCCCCGCGTTCCAATCAGCCTTGATCGACTGAGCCTCGCGATTCCGGCCGCCTATTTCAGATCAGGCACGCCAGGGGACGCAGCGACCGATCGCGTCGATCTGCTCGCCTCATTTCCCGGTCTGGCGCCAGCGGGGCCGGCAGGCAGGCGACCTGAACAGGAAAGCCTTGTCTTCATCGCGATTTCGCGCGGCGACGGTGCGCCAGATCCGGCAGACCGGCCGCAAGCCATCTACGGCCGCTTCCTCGAACCCGACGCCTGGCAGAATCCGGGAGGGCTGGTGATGCGACGCTTCATCACAACGAGCCCGTACGCCGATGAGGAGCTGTTTCTGGCACCACCCGACGGTCGGCAATTCAGCGCGCGTTGCCGCAAGGCGACTGACCCGGCGTCCTCAGTGGACGAAACCTGTCTCTGGCGCTTCAGACTGGAGGGTGCCGATATTCAGGCCCGCTTCTCGCCCGCGCTGTTGCCGCAGTGGGAGACACTGGAACGCGGCGTGCGCCAGCTCGTGGAAAGCTGGCGGCAGCGTTGAGGGGCCTATTCGAGGTCGGTCTCGAGGATAGACATCGTAAAGCTGTAGGAGCGATCACCGTCTTCGTCGTCGAGGAAGACGATGCCAGCAAAATCCTCGCCGATATAGACCTCGGCTGAATCGTTTTTCTTGGGACGCGCAACGACGCGGATCGCGGCATTGGCGAACGTTTCGCGGAGATAACGCTCCACCTTCTGCAGCTCGGTCTTGTCCACGGGTCGCCTCTTGCTTGAATGTCAGACGACGCACGACGCCTGATTTGTGGGCGCTGAGTGCCATGGGGCCGGCGCGCTGACAAGCATCAATTGGCTGACAGACTGCGGCGGTTCAGCCGGCGATCTCCGCAAGAATTTGATCCATGGTCCGCCCGGGCTCGGCGCAGCCGGCAGCCCCCACGACCTTGGCCGGAACGCCGGCAACCGTCGTATTGGGCGGCACGCTCGCGAGCACCACGGAGCCAGCCGCCACCCGCGCACAATGGCCGATCTCGATATTGCCGAGAATCTTCGCCCCCGCTCCGATCAGCACGCCGCGCCGGATCTTCGGGTGACGGTCGCCCAGCTCCTTGCCCGTGCCGCCAAGTGTCACGTCCTGGAGCAGCGAGACGTCGTCTTCAACAACGGCGGTCGATCCGACGACGAGGCCGGTTGCGTGGTCGAGGAACAGCCCCTTGCCGATCCTTGCAGCCGGGTGGATGTCCGTCTGGAACACCACAGAAGCGCGGCTCTGGAGATAGAGCGCGAAATCCTGCCGCTCTTGCCGCCAGAGGTGGTGTGCCAGCCGGTGAGTCTGGATGGCATGGAAGCCCTTGAAGTAGAGCAGAGGCTCGATCAGCCGCGTGGCAGCGGGATCACGGTCCACCACCGCCAGCATATCGGTGCGGATGGCGTCCGCCATCGCGGGCGACTGTGCCAATGCCTGCCGGAAAGCCTGCCGGATATGCGCCGCCGGCAGATCGGGATGGTCGAGCCGCTCCGCAATGCGATGGGCCACGGCCGATTCGAGATCGGGTTGCTGGAGTACGGCCGCCAGGACGAAGGAGCCAAGTGCAGGCTCGCGCTCGACAATGCGCGCTGCTTCCTCCGTCACCCGCCGCCACATCAGATCGACCGGTTCGGGCCGGGAGCGGCGCTCGGCGTTGTGCTCGGACATCGACTTCCTCCAGCGCGGCTTGTGACAAAAGCAAGCCATAGGTAAGCGCTGGCAGGCATGTTGAAAAGGGCGCAGCAGCCATGAACGGGCAAGCCACCTACGCGTCGATCTCGCCGCGCCTGAAAGCCGCAAGGGATGGGGCGGTCGTGACATTGACACTCAACGCACCAGAGCGCCGCAACTGCCTCGATCTGGCCGCCTGGAGCGCCATGCCGGCGCTGATCGCCGCGATCTCGGCTGACGCTGAGGCGCGCGTACTGATCCTGCGCGGCGCGGGGGAAACCGCCTTCTGCGCCGGCGCGGACATTGCGGAGTTCGAAACCGCGCGCGCCACGCCCGAGGGAAGTGCGGTTTACGAGCGCGCCAATGTCGCGGCCTTCGCTGCTGTGGCCAACTCGGCCCTGCCGGTGATCGCTGCCATCAACGGGCATTGCTTCGGTGCCGGCATGGGCCTCGCGGCCGCCTGCGACATCCGAATCGCGGGTAACGATGCAACCTTCGCCATTCCCGCCGCCAAACTCGGCGTCGGCTATCCGCCGGTCGCGATGGGTTGGTTGACACCGCTCCTCGGCCCGGAATGCACAAAGCGGCTGTTTCTTCTGGCTGAACGCCTGGATGCGGAAGGCGCATTTGAGGCGGGTTTCGTCAGCGAGGTCATCTCCACCAACGCGGTGTTCGACCATGCCCGGAAGCTGGCGGATATCATTGCCGGCCATGCGCCGATGACGATGCTGGCTGCCCGACGCGCCATCGATGCCGCAGCAGGTGCGCCGGGTGGGCTCGATACAACTTGCCTGCAGGCGCTCGCCGACGCCTGCTTCGCAAGTGCTGACTACGCGGAAGGTCGCGCGGCGTTTCGCGACAAGCGCCCTCCACGGTTCATCGGCCGCTGAGCGATCATACCTTTGGTCGGGTCTTCAGGAAGGTATGGAGGCTCCAGCCGATCACCAGCCCCCAGAAAGCCGGGCCGATGCTGAAAAAAGACAGGCCCGACGCTGTGACAAGCAGCGTGGCCATGGCCGGCAGGCGGTCTTCCTCTGTCTGAAGTGCGTTCGCCGTGGCGGAGGCGCAGGCCCCCAGCAGTGCGAGCCCCGCGACGGCCTCGATGAGAATCGGCGAGGAATTGACGACCAGTGCCGTCGCAAGCCCTGCCAGACCCGCCAACAGAATGTATCCGACGCCGCCTACAACCGCCGCCACGTAACGCCTTGCCGGATCGGGATGCGCCTCCGGGCTTGCGCAGAGCGCGGCGGTGATGGCGGCGAAGTTGATCGTCGGTGCGCCGAAGGGTGCCGACAACGCCGAAAACGCGCCTGTGACCAGCAAGCCAAGCTTCGGAGACGGCCGGTAGTCGAAGGTAGAAAGCACTGCGAGCCCGGTGATGTTCTGCGAAGCCATCGTGACGATGAACAGCGGGAGGGCGATGGAAATCATTGCTTCCAAGGTGAAGACCGGCATGACCAGCGTAACGGAAGGCCAGGCCGAAACACCGCCTCCCAGCGGATCGCCGCCACCCGCCGCAATGGCCACAACAGCAACAGCGACGGCCGTCGGCACCGCATAGAGGCGGTTGACCTTCATCATCACAACCCAGGTCAGCAAAATGATCCCTGCCACCAGCGGTGCCTGCTTGAGCGCCAGAAACGGGGCCAGACAGAGCTTGAAGATGACCCCGGCCAGCATCGCGTTGGCGATGGACTTCGGTATCGCCTGAATAAGCCGGCCAAGCGGCGACCAGAGCGCCGCCAGCATGATCAGGAGCCCCGTCGCGACGAAGGCCCCCACCACCGCCGGGAAGCCGCCCGCGACCGCAGGCGTGACGGCGAGCAGCGCCAGACCGGGTGTCGTCCAGGCAATGGAGATGGGCATGCGTGTCCACAGGCTGAGCCCGATGGCGACCACGCCCTTGCCAATCCCAAGCAGCACCAGCGCCGAAACGATCTCGTCCGGCACGGCCCCCATCGCGCGCAGTCCCTGGATGACGATGGCGACGGAACTGGCGTAACCGACAATGGCGACGATGATGCCCTGCATCATCGCTTGCCGCGAAAAATCTTTCATAAACATTATTTTAGTTGGCAAAGCTAAACTCCTGCATGAAGCGCGCCGGCCAGTAGTGCGAGCTCGCCTGCGAGCAATCCGATCAGCACGGAACGCTTCGCCATGAACATGACCGCAATGCCGGCCGCCACCGCGCCAACGCGGACAATGAGCGGAATCGCGGCCAGCGCGCCAGTGGGTGCCATGACCAGTTTGAACACGACGGCCGTCACCAGCGCTGTCGCGACCATGCGCACCCAGACCAATGCCTCGGAGTTTTCATCGAGCGACTGGCCAAAGAACACGCCGACGATGCGCCAGATCTCGGTCGGCAGAAAGCCGATGAAGACCACCACGAGATAGGGCCAGAGGCCTCCTGTCGCCTGCTCCAGCTCCGCGAGAACGTCCGTCATGCGGATACCCTGTTGCGCCGGACCAACCGGTGGAGTCCATAGGCGAGCGTGCCGCCTGCAACGCCTGCGGTCATCAGGTCGTAGTCCGACCCGACCAGCGCGGTGGCAATGGGCATGCCTGCGATCGCCGCACCGATAGGCAACACATCGGAGAGGCTTCGCGCGGAGGCCGCGAGGTTGGCGGAAAAGAACATCGGCGTCGTGAAAAGCAGGCAGGCGGCGAAGGCCAGCGGCAGTGCACCGACGAGATAGTAGCCCAAACCGGTCGCGAAAGCGCCTGATGCCAGCACTGCAAGCCCGAAACCGCAGAAATAGGGATAGCGCTCGCTGGCTGGCAGTGCCGGAAGCCGCCGCAACCCCTCGACCCAGTTTGTGATCGCCACCAGATGCGCCGCAAGCAACAACTGCCAGATCGGACGGCGGGGTTCGTTCAGCAGTGGCACCAGCGACACGACCATGGGGAGAAAGCGCAAGGAACTGAAAAGCACCGCCAGTGCCGTTGCAGGCAGCGATGCGCCCGCCGCAATGGAGCCGAACAGCAGCACCTGCGCTGGCCCAGCCCACATCAGTATGGAGGAAAGCACACCGGCAAGCATCGGGTAGCCGATGTCGCGAGCCAATCCACCAATGCCGATCAGGCTGAAGAAGATCGTGACAGTGGGAAGTCCGACTGCCTCCCGCGCACCTCTCAAGGCGATGCGGATTGGCGCTTCTGACATCGCGAGGGGCAAGGCGGCGTTCATTCAGTCTGGTCTTGCCGCCGGAATCGCGACAGGTTCACCTTGATCTCATGAGCGGGGCGGCGTCGATGTCCAATCAAAAGCGCTGATCGCCTTGATGCGAGCGACTGAAACGGTTTCCCGAGCGGGTGTGTTGCAGTTCCACAGCACTGCAGGCACCCCGTACGGTGTGTCTGTTGAGTGAACTGCATTCCTGAACAGGAATCAGAGCGGTCTTCAGCTGCTCAGCCATTCCCGAACGGGACTCTCCAAGGGCAGCAATCGAGCGAAAACGCCACTTGCCGTTCCTGAAAGGGAACACTTCCCACCCGAACGGGAACATTGTGAACTTGAACTGCGCGAAACAGGGCCGCCAAAGGCCGGCCGCCTCGCCAATGCGGAAAACTCCCGGGGGCAGCTCAGCGCCGGAACGTAATCAACACCTCACCAACAGGAATACCGAATTTCGACACCACCGCCTTGTTCAGCACGCTGCCGCCATCAATGGGCGCGATGGTGTCGGCAAAATCGAGCCGCGTGACTGATCCGTCCTTGCCGCGCACATCGGCGGAATAGGTGAGTTGCACCGTGTTGCCCACCTGACGGACGACCGCCTTTCCGATCACATCCTCGCGCGTGCCATCGTAGACACCGGGGGCGGTTTTCGTGAAACGCCACGTCTTCACATCGCGCTCGCCGTCGGCGAAGAAGAAATCTTCCCGCAAAACCAGCGTCTTGCCGTTCCAGCGACCGTTGGTGACAACGGTGAGCGGGCGATTGACGCCGGCGATCGGCGAGGTGAATGCGCCTTTTCCCACCGTGCGGCCGCGGAAGAAGCCCTCAAGCGTAAACGCAGGGGCATCCGGCGGAACGGGGATGGTCGGTGGCCCGGCGCAGCCCGCAGCAAGTATCGCCGCAAGAGCGCAGCCGACAGATCGTCTTGTCAATTCCATGGAACCTCCGGCACCCCTGCCCGCCCCCATCATACGGCGGTGGAGCGATGGCGGATGCTTCAGCGGGGCTGAACAACCCGCGCAGGCGTCACGGCCTGTTGCGCAGCCGGCGTCTGGCGGGCCGCGACCGCCTCTTCCCAGGCTTGAAAACCAAGCCACCCAAGAATGAGGATCACCGGCACGCAGAACCAGCCCATGACCTCTTCCGTCCGGCGGCGGTTGTCCGCGCGCCGGAAGTGGTCTTCCCGCATCCGTCGAAAGGCACCAATCACGATTTCAGAGGTACCTTCGGCACGGAACTGCGGGCGGGGCCGGCAGAAGGAGACGGTTTCGCGTCAATCTTTGCCAGCTTCGGTTTGGCAGCAGGACGCTTGCGCGCCGGCTTGGCCTGTGCCTGGCGGACCATCGGCTCGGGGCGCGGCAGCAATGGACCGTCAGGATAGACGAAGCCAAGCTTTTTCTGACCGCTCTCGTCGCCCGTCACGATCACGCGCACCGCGCCGCCATTCTTGAGGCGGCCGAACAGCACCTCGTCGGCCAGCGGCGTCTTGATGGCGGTCTGGATCAGCCTTGCCATCGGCCTCGCACCCATGGCCTGGTCATAGCCGTTCTCGACCAGCCACTTGCGCGCCTCGTCCGAAAGTTCGATGGAGACATTGCGCTCGGAGAGCTGTGCATCCAGCTGCATGATGAACTTGTCGACGACCTGAGACACAACCTCAGTGGGCAAATGTCCAAATGAAACAGTAGCATCCAGCCTGTTTCTAAACTCCGGAGTGAAGAGCTTGTTGATGGCTTCGGTATCGTCGCCCTCGCGCTTCGTGCGGGTAAAGCCGAAGGCTGACTTCGCCATGTCGGACGCACCGGCGTTCGTCGTCATGATCAGGATGACGTTACGGAAGTCGATCTTCTTGCCGTTATGGTCGGTCAGCTTGCCGTGATCCATCACCTGCAACAGGATGTTGTAGAGATCAGGATGGGCCTTCTCGATCTCATCGAGCAGCAGCACGGAATGGGGGTGCTGGTCGACACCGTCGGTCAGAAGGCCGCCCTGGTCGAACCCGACATAGCCCGGAGGTGCGCCGATGAGGCGGCTGACCGTGTGGCGCTCCATGTATTCCGACATGTCGAAGCGCAGAAGCTCGACGCCGAGCACCTTCGCCAGTTGCTTGGCGACCTCGGTCTTGCCGACACCGGTCGGTCCGGAGAACAGGTAGCAGCCGATGGGCTTCTCGCCGTCGCGGAGGCCCGCGCGACTGAGCTTGATAGCAGAGCTGAGCTGGCCGATGGCAGCATCCTGTCCATAGACCATGCGCTTGAGCGTGGTCTCCATGTTCTGAAGCACCTCGACGTCGTCCTTCGACACCGTCTTTGGCGGGATGCGCGCCATGGTGGCAATGGTGCCTTCGATCTCCTTGAGACCAATCAGCTTCTTGCGTTTGGCCTCCGGCAACAGCATCTGCGAGGCGCCGCACTCGTCGATCACGTCGATGGCCTTGTCCGGCAGCTTGCGGTCGTGGATGTAGCGGGCCGACAGCTCCACCGCCGCCTTCACCGCCTCGTTGGTGTACTTGAGCTTGTGGAACTCCTCGAAATAGGGCTTCAGCCCCTTCATGATCTCGATGGCATCGGGGATCGACGGCTCGTTCACGTCGATCTTCTGGAAGCGACGGACGAGCGCCCGGTCCTTCTCGAAGTGCTGGCGATATTCCTTGTAGGTGGTCGAGCCGACGCAGCGCAGCGTGCCGGCGGCCAGCGCCGGCTTCAGCAGGTTGGAGGCGTCCATGGCACCACCGGACGTGGCACCCGCGCCGATGACCGTGTGAATTTCGTCGATGAACAGAATCGCCTTGGGATGCGCCTCGATCTCCTTCATCACCTGCTTCAGCCGTTCCTCGAAATCGCCGCGATAGCGTGTGCCGGCGAGCAGCGAGCCCATGTCCAGCGAGAAGACAACCGCGTCACGCAGCACCTCAGGGACGTCGTTGGTGACGATCTTGCGGGCAAGGCCTTCGGCGATGGCGGTCTTGCCAACGCCGGGATCGCCCACGTAGAGCGGGTTGTTCTTCGAGCGGCGGCAGAGCACCTGGATCGTGCGGTTGACCTCGGCCTCGCGACCGATCAGCGGGTCGATCCGGCCCTCGCGTGCCTTCTTGTTGAGGTTGACGCAATAGGCGTCGAGCGCGCCTTCCTTCTTCTTGCCGGGGCTCTCGGGTGCACGCGCTTCAGTCTCGTCCTCCTCGGCCCCGCGCGGTGGCTTGGCCTCTGACATGCCCGGCCGCTTGGCGATGCCGTGGCTGATGAAATTGACCGCGTCGTAGCGCGTCATGTCCTGCTCCTGCAGGAAATAGGCCGCGTGGCTCTCGCGCTCGGCGAAGATGGCGACCAGCACGTTGGCGCCCGTCACTTCCTCGCGGCCTGATGATTGCACATGGATGACTGCCCGCTGGATGACGCGCTGGAAGCCGGCCGTCGGCTTGGCGTCGTCCTTCCCCGTGTGAACAAGACCCTCGAGCTCGCCATCCACATAGCCGCGCAAGGCGCGCCTGAGCGCCTCGACATCGACATTGCAGGCCTTCATCACGCCCAGCGCGTCGGGATCATCCACCAGCGCCAGCAGGAGATGCTCCAGCGTGGCATATTCATGCCGCCGGTCGTTGGCGAAGGCGAGCGCCTGATGCAGCGCCTTTTCGAGGTTTCTGGAGAAAGTCGGCACTTCGGGGCCTCACTTCTTTTCCATGATGCACTGCAAAGGATGCTGGTTCTTGCGGGCGAAGTCCATCACCTGAGTCACCT
>JBOFUS010000072.1:0-1743 GCA_051652685.1 Beijerinckiaceae bacterium | reverse complement strand
GTCGCGCGACCAGCCCTTTTATCATCTCTTCGCCGAAAACGCGGAGACCGAGTACATCGCTTATGTGTCGGAGCAGAATCTTGTCCCTGACACATCGAAAGAACCGCTGCGTCATCCGCAAGTCTCGGAAGTGTTCTCCAAGACCCGCGACGGTCGCCTGAAGGCCCGGGACATCAACCTGCATTGATCGCCGCGAGGCATCGGCTCATTTCCGCGAGGGCAATCGCTCATGTCCATGAACCTGCTCGGCGGGCTCCTCCGCAAATTCGTCGGCAAGGGCGAACTGGCCGTGATCGCGGCGGATGGATCACGCCATGTCTTCGGTGACCGCACCGCGCCGAAAGTCGTGGTGCGGCTCAAGGACGCGAAGATCGCCCGCGAACTGTTCTTCAATCCAGAGCTGGCTTTTCCAGAAGGCTACATGGACGAGCGCATCGCTTTCGAGGAGGGCTCGACGGTCTTCGATCTGCTGATGCTCTTTTCGGTCAACCGCAAGGCGCTGGGCGGCCATCCCGTGCAGCAGGCGCTGCGTGCCGGCTGGCGCTCCGTCCGTCGCTGGCAGCAACAGAACCCGTTGGGACTCGCCGCGAAGAATGTGCGCCACCACTACGATATCAAGCCGGCGTTCTATCAGCTCTGGCTCGACAGCACGATGAACTACTCCTGCGCCTACTACACACACCCGGACAACAGCCTGGAGCAGGCGCAGCAGGACAAGATGCGCCATATCGCGGCAAAGCTTCAGCTTCAGCCTGGAATGACGGTGGCGGAAGTCGGTTCCGGCTGGGGTGGACTTGCCTGCTACCTTGCGAAGGAGTTCGGGGTAAAAGTCACCTCGGTCAGCCTGTCGCCGGAGCAGATCACTGTCGCGAAGCAGCGGGCGGAGGACATGGGTGTCGCGGACCGCGTCACCTTCATCGAGCAGGACTACCGCGAGATGACCGGCACCTATGACCGTGTGATCTCGATTGCCATGATGGAGGCGGTGGGCATCGCCTATTTCGACACGTACTTCAATAAGTTGAAGAGCTTGATGAAACCGGGAGGTTTCGGCCTGGTGCACGCTATCGGGCGCATGTCACCGCCCGGCACGACCGCGCCCTTCATCCGCAAGTATATTTTTCCCGGTGGCTATTGCCCGGCGATGTCGGAGGTTTTTGCCTCAACCGAGCGGACGGGCATCTGGGTGGCGGATTGCGAGATCCTGCGGCTCCACTACTACTGGACGCTCAAGGCCTGGCGCGAAAACTTCGAGCGCGTGCGGCCGGAGGTCGTCGCGATGTTCGATGAGCGTTTTGCCCGCATGTGGGAGTTCTATCTCATCTCCTGCGAGCTCGGCTTCCTGCACGGCTCCAACATGATCTACCAGATCATCATTGCGGCCAACCGCGACGATGCGCCTGTGCTGCGCGATTTCATCGTCGACGATGAGCGGGCCATCATGGCGCGCGGTGCCTGATGCCGCTCTGCTTCGCTTACGGTGCCAACATGGACATCGCGGCAATGGCAACGCGCTGTCCGGGTTCACGCGCATTGGGGCCGGCGCGGCTGCCCCGCCATCGCTGGATCATTTCGACCGATGGTTATGCCAATGTCGTGCGCGATCCGCGCCGCGAGGTTCACGGTCTGCTCTGGGAGCTGGCGCTCGGTGATGTCGCGACACTTGACCGGTTTGAGGACGTGCCCCGGCTCTACCGGAAAGTGAGCCAGCCGGTGATCACGCCAGGCGGCATCCGGCGGGCG
>JBOFUS010000071.1:0-1846 GCA_051652685.1 Beijerinckiaceae bacterium | reverse complement strand
GGGTTGGGCGTGTGGCCGGCGGCATAGCCCACGGCCGTCACGATCACGCCGTCGCCCATCTGCCAGAACTTGCGTTCTGCGCCCCAGAAGCAGCCCATGCCGAAAATCGCGGTCTGGCTTCCGGCCGGGTATGGCCCCTTCAGCGGCGCGCCATTCACGTGATGCGCCGTTGCGGTGGCGATGGCAGCTCCACGCCCGGGAAGCGCGTCTTCCGCGCGGGGGATTTCAGTCTTCTTGCGGAGAAAGAACATGGCACACCTCGTTGTCTGATCTGAAAGGTAGGTAGCTGGGCGAGAAGCGCAACCACCGGTGCGCTCAACCCGGCGTGAGCGCGGCATTCAGATGTTGCATTTGCCGCCGCGACACCCGCGTCCCTCGACGAACGGGGGTTCGGCTGCTATCCCCGCGCGTATGGCGAAGCACAGCATCGACAATATCCGCAATTTTTCCATCGTCGCGCACATCGACCACGGCAAATCGACGCTGGCTGACCGGCTGATCCAGGCCACAGGTGGACTGACAGACCGTGAGATGGTCGACCAGGTGCTTGATTCGATGGATATCGAGCGCGAGCGCGGCATCACCATCAAGGCCCAGACCGTGCGTCTTTCCTACAAGGCGAAGGACGGCAAGACCTACATTCTCAACCTGATGGACACGCCGGGCCACGTCGATTTCGCCTACGAGGTCTCGCGCTCGCTCTCGGCCTGCGAGGGCTCGCTGCTGGTGGTGGACGCCAGCCAAGGTGTGGAGGCGCAGACGCTGGCCAACGTCTATCAGGCGCTGGACGCCAACCACGAGATCGTGCCGGTGCTCAACAAGATCGATCTGCCGGCGGCGGATCCTGACCGCATCAAGGCGCAGATCGAGGAGGTGATCGGGCTTGATGCCTCCAACGCCGTGCCCATCTCGGCAAAGACCGGCCTCAACATCGGCGATGTGCTCGAAGCCATCGTCACCCGCCTGCCACCGCCACAGGGCGACCCGGAGGCAACGCTGAAGGCGATGCTCGTCGACAGTTGGTACGACAATTACCTCGGCGTCGTCGTGCTGGTGCGCGTCATCGACGGGACGTTAAAGAAGGGCATGAAGGTCCGCATGATGGCCGCCAAGGCCACCTATGAGATCGAACGCGTCGGGTATCTGACGCCCAAGCTCGTGCAGGTGGAAAGTCTCGGCCCCGGCGAGATCGGCGTGATTACGGCGTCCATCAAGGAAGTGGCCGACACGCGCGTCGGTGACACGATCACCGACGAGCGCAAGCCCACCGCCGAAGCCTTGCCCGGCTTCAAGCCGGCACAGCCGGTGGTGTTTTGCGGGCTCTTTCCGGTGGATGCCGCCGATTTCGAGGATCTGCGCTCGGCCATGGGCAAGCTGCGCCTGAACGATGCGTCATTCAGCTACGAGATGGAGACAAGCGCGGCGCTCGGCTTCGGCTTCCGCTGCGGCTTCCTTGGGCTGCTGCACCTCGAGATCATCCAGGAACGGCTCAGCCGCGAGTTCGATCTCGACCTGATCGCGACTGCGCCTTCGGTAGTCTACAAGCTGTTGATGAACGACGGTTCGCTGGTCGACATGCACAACCCGGCCGACATGCCGGATGTGATGAAGATCGACGTCATCGAAGAACCCTGGATCCGGGCGACGATCCTGACGCCCGATGAGTATCTCGGCTCCGTCATCAAGCTCTGCCAGGACCGGCGTGGTGAGCAGGTCGACCTCGGCTATATCGGTGCGCGCGCCAAATTGGTCTATGATCTGCCGCTCAACGAGGTGGTGTTCGATTTCTACGACCGCTTGAAAAGCGTCTCGAAGGGCTATGCCTCCTTCGACTACACCATCACGG